>DHIR01000105.1 GCA_002403905.1 Mucilaginibacter sp. UBA4741 | reverse complement strand
TAATAATACTATTTACTGCATTTGTTTTAACCTGTAAAATGTGCTGATCTATATCGTGTATTTGTGTAGAATTGCTGTTATAAACTTTTAGTAAAGCAGACTTAGTAGATAGCAATCCGTTAAGAGTCGAAATAAATTCGCTCAATTGTGTATTGGTGTTTGTGCCGCCGCTATAAAAATTTAAGTTTACGTTGTCTTTGCCTTTAACAATATCTTTTTGAAGCTGATCTATAGCAAGGAGATCAATTTTTAGTAATGAAATTTGTGATTCAATATCTTTTGATTGGCCTAATACCCTATCTGAAGCAGTAGAAACATCCATCATTTTGTTAGATTGCTTATATTGCTGAATAGAGTTTTCAGAACCACTAAGTTTATTAGAAAGAAAATCTAACTGGCTGTCAATAAACTCGATCATTTGCGATGCTGATTTTCTTCGCTGGATGCGATCATAGTTTACATATTCTTTTATTATGGCATTTAATGCATCAGCGGCAAATTGAGGGTTGGGATCTGTTTGAGTTAATGATAATAGATTAGAGTTTTTAGCCGTTTCTGCAGTATGCAATCCCCCTCTAATCCTGCCGACAAAATCATCGGGCGAATTGAGTTTAAATAAAATGGATGATGTTTTAGGCAACTCACCAGAATATTTAATACTAAATGAAGTAGGCCTCACTGTAAAAGGTACATTATAATTGCACATTCGGGATACTTCTTTCCCGCCAACACTATAGGTAATGCTAAACGAAGATCTATTTATAGGTTTAAAAGTTATCAGATCATGTGAGAAATTTAAACTATCAAACTTTATTAATCTAACGTCCAGTGGTTTTGTAGGATATAGTTCATTGGTACGGTTAAGCACCCGGCCTACTACGTAAAAACTAAAAAGGTAATCTAAATGTTTAACAGCATTTATAAGTAGTGGTGTGCTTTGCAATACAACGGTTTCGCTTTGTACTCTTGAAACATTTGCCCTATCGCCGCCTCCAACTACACCTACCAGATCTGATATTTCAGATTTTTTTTCTTCAAACTTAATTATGGCCGATGTAGCGTAAATTTTGGGTGTGTACCATAAATAGATGTTCGAGGCCAAGTAGCATATCAGTACAGAACCTGCTATCCAATACCAACGGCTTAGCAGTATTTTGGCTATTTTATAATAATCAAATTGCTGGTTGGGTAATTTGGGCGCTATCTTTTCTAACTCTTCCATTTTTAACGACGGATAAGTGTTAAAACTATTAATGCGGTATTAAATATTAATAAAACCGGCGATGCAATGGTTGAGAAGTCTTGCAATTTATCAGTACGGATAGCCCTTTTGTTTTGAGGTATTACAACAATATCATTGTTTTGCATCACAATCCGGGGGTCGGTTAGTGTTTTTAAATCTGTTACATCAATAACCTCTGTTTTGGGATATTTTTGACCGCCCCTTATAATTTTGACGTTTTTTCCATCGGCTTTTTCTGTAAGCCCGCCTGCTTGTGCAATAATTTCTATCAGCGTAGTATTGTCATGAGTTAATAACACTGCTCCTTGCGCCCTTATTTCTCCAAACAACATCACTTTAAGATTAATTATTTTAAGCTCGAACAAAGGGTTTTTTAAAGCGTCTTTAAGATATAAGTTTTCTATGTAATTTCTCGCTTCTACACGAGTTAAGCCAGCAACGGGTACCCTGCCAATACCTGTTAGCGCAACTGTTCCATCCTCTTCAACCTGATAGGTTTCTCCTTGTTGTGATCCGGTTAATCCGGCACTTGCAGTGCCGGTAACACCAGCATTAAGATCAACAAGGTTTTTGCTGTTTTGTATGTTTGTTATTTGCAGAATATCCTGAGGCTTAATGCGGTATTTGCTTATATTTGTAGAGGTCTTTGTTAATGATGTGTCCGGTAAAAAGCTTTTTTGCTCAAGCAATACCTGGTCTTGTTTGTATGAACATGATGTAAAAATGATTCCGACAAACAAGTATAAAGCAATTAAATAGCGCATGTGTACAAATAAAATTTGGCCTAATATTTAATATATATTTAGCAACCATCCCAAAACTACATATTTTGTCACTAATAAGTTAGCCTATTTTTTCAGAAGTGCAGGATTTAAAAATTTCTTTGATTACAGTTACCCGTAATGCCCAAAAAACTCTTGGCCGCTGTATAGAATCTGTTATAGCGCAAAACTATACTAACATTGAATATATAATTATTGATGGTGCATCAACAGATGATACTTTGCAAATTATAAGCCAATATAAACAATATATTAATTATTTTGTGTCAGAGCCCGATCTGGGGATTTATGACGCCATGAATAAAGGTATAACCATTGCTACAGGAAATATTATTGGAATACTAAACGCTGATGACTTTTTTTCGTATAACGATATATTAAGTAATGTAGCGGAAGCTTTTGCAACACAAAACAACGATGCGCTTTATGGAAATCTTGATTATGTAAATCCAAATGGGGATATACTACGTAAATGGATTGCAGGCGCATATAAATACGGTATGTTTAACTGGGGATGGATGCCGCCTCATCCTACATTTTATTGCAAAAGGTCATTATTTGAAAGTCTGGGTTTATATAACCTGGAATATGGAACTGCCGCAGATTATGAATTAATGCTAAGGTTTATACATTTAAATAAGGTAAATGTATTTTATTTAAATAAACTAATGGTAAAAATGGTGGTAGGAGGAACAAGTAATAAAAGTTATACCAACCGCCTTAAAGCTTGGGGAAATGATTTCAAGGCAATGTGTAAAAATGGGGTAACTTTTCCACGTATGTGTGTACTTTTTAAACCACTAAGAAAGATATTTCAGTATATTTAATAAAGGCTGGGTTTTTGTTAGTAAGTTAGTAAATAGGCAAAAAGAAAATACCTCATGTTGATAAATTTGGTTGTTGATATATATGCTAATGCTTTAATGCTTAATTATATGCCAGAATTTTTAGCTCACTATCAAGTGGTTTACTATATATGTATAATGGGGTTTGCCGCGCTGCTTTCAACTATAGCTATCCCATCCATTTTGCATGTTGCCCGTGCCCGCCATTTATATGATGACCTTGGCCATTTCAGAAAACAACATGATCAAGGTATACCGCGTTTAGGTGGCGTTGCCATATTTATAAGCTTTAGTGTTACTGCCCTGGTATTTAACATGATCGATAAATCATTCCCGATAGGTTATTTACTTACAGCCAGTATAATTTTATTTATAATGGGCCTTAAAGATGATCTTTCGGGCGTTAACTCAAGCACCAAATTTTTGGTTCAGTTTGTTGTTGCGTTAATATTGGTGATGCTTGGCGATATACGTTTAACCAGCATGTATGGTGTGTTTGGTATATACGAGCTTCCCTTTATAATAAGCTCTGCATTGTCTGTACTGGTTATCATAATGATAGTTAATGCATTTAACCTTATTGATGGTATTGACGGCCTGGCAGGCGTTACCGGCATTATAGCAAACAGTGTATTCACTATATTATTTATTTACACTCATCAATATGAACTGGCTGTAGTATCATTAATTTTAGTAGGCTCAATAATTGGCTTTTTAAGGTATAACATAACCCCCGCCAAAATATTTATGGGCGATACAGGTTCATTATTTATAGGGTTAATATCAGTGGTAATGGCTATTAAACTTATTGAGCTAAATAAGTTTGCTACTATAGGTATCCCGCAAATAAACTCGGCACCTGCTTTAACAGTAGCTATTTTAATAGGGCCAATTTTTGATACAATCAGGGTGTTTTTTATAAGGATAATGAACGGCATATCCCCATTCACTGCTGATCGTAACCATATCCATCATCGTGTTTTACGGTTAGGTTACACACATTTGCAAACTACATTAATTTTAGCTGCGTTCAATCTTGTATCAATTGCAGTGGCACTTGCTTTTAGTAGTATTGGCAACTTTACATTAATAATTATCATCTTCTTAGTGTCTATGTTATTTAACTGGATAATCACCTTCTTAATACGTTCAAAAGACCGCGAAACGGTTGCTTTACGTAACCTGTTTGTGTAATTTAAACACACCCCTGATTTTCATTTTAATGTCTGTTTATAGCTAAAATTTAGGCATAAGGCCTAATTTGGTTAACTTTGCATCCTACTTATGTTAATATAATGAGGATAGCGATAAACGGATTTGGCAGAATTGGCCGCATATTTTTACGCAGCATTTTAGTTAAGCCCGGTATTGAGGTAATAGCCATAAATGATTTAACTGATACGCGCACTCTTGCGCATTTGTTTAAATATGACTCTGTTCATCACGGCTTTACCGGTACAGTTACTTTTGATGATGAGCACCTGTATATCAACAACCAAAAAATAAAAATAATAGCCCAGCGCGACCCGGAGCAATTACCGTGGAAGGAACTGAATATTGACCTTGTAATTGAATCAACCGGTAAATTTACCTCAAGGCAAGGTGCCGAAAAACATTTAACAGCCGGGGCAAAGCAGGTTATTATATCTGCTCCATCTACCGATAAAAGCGTGCCTACAGTTGTTTTAGGTGTTAATGATGGCGCAGTTGATTTAAGTTCGAACGTACTATCAAATGCATCATGCACTACAAATAACGTAGCTGCCATGGTAAAGATACTGGACGAGAATTGGGGTATAATTGATGGCTACATAACTACTGTACACTCCATGACCGGCGACCAGAGTCTGCACGATACTCCACATAAAGATCTGCGCAGGGCAAGAGCGGCATCAGCATCCATCATACCAACCACAACCGGCGCAGCGAAAGCTATAACCTCAATTTTTCCGCATTTAGAAGGTAAGTTAGGCGGCGCAGGCATACGTGTGCCTGTGCTAAATGGCTCATTAACAGATTTTACCTGTATCTTAAAATCACAACCAAACGTACAAGACATAAACCTGGCCTTTAAGCAAGCCGCACAAGGCGCTATGAAAAACGTACTGGAATATACCGAAGATCCTATTGTATCAGCAGACATTGTTGGTAATACCCATAGCTGCATTTTTGACGCGCAGTTAACATCAATAGTTGGTGGCCTTGTTAAAGTGGTAGGCTGGTATGATAACGAAATGGGCTACTCGAGCCGCCTTGCAGACCTTGTTGAAAAAATAAACCTGTTACATGATTAGATTTATATCCGTAAACGATGTGTTACCCCTACGCAATACTGTATTGCGCGAGGGCAAGCTAAAACCAAACGACATGCGTTACCCAACCGATAACGCAGAAGGTACCTTGCATTTAGGCTATTATATAAAAGGCGAACTGGTAAGTATACTTTCCCTGCATCTGCAGCCGTATGGCAAGTTTACCGGCGAGGGTTACCAGATGCGCGGCGTTGCAACTATAGAGAAGTATAGGGGAGAAGGTATAGGTACAAAACTGCTTAACTTTGCCATAGTTTATCTGCGTGGACAAAAAGCGAACTATATATGGTGCAATGGCCGCCGAAAAGCATTAAGGTTTTATCAGAATGCAGGTTTTGAGATCGTATCGCCAGAGTTTGAACTACCGCCGGCAGGCCCGCATTATGTGCTTTATGCCAAAATTCAGTAACGGAATTGATTTAATGGAATACTTTACCCAATAGAGCCTTTTACCTTTCAGCTTTCACCTTTTACCTTAAAATAGTGCCTTTTTTCACTTTTAGGTTTCGTATCCAGAATTAAATGCTGAATTTGGCGCTCTTTAAAACTGACTACACCACAAGTATGAAAACTATAGATCAAATTAAATTTACCGGTAAAAAAGCGCTTATCCGCGTGGATTTTAATGTGCCATTGGATGAGAATAATAATATTACTGACGATAACCGCTTAACTGCGGCTATACCAACCATCAAAAAAATATTGAATGATGGCGGCGCGGTAATACTAATGTCGCATCTGGGCAGGCCAAAAAATGGGCCTAACGAAAAAGATTCATTAAAGCATGTAATACCGCATTTGTCTGATCTGTTAGGACAGCAGGTACAATTTGCTGATGATTGTATTGGCGAACAAGCAATTGCTAAAGCAAAAGCGCTTTCAGGCGGCGAGGTTTTATTATTAGAGAACCTGCGTTTTTATAAAGAAGAAGAAAAAGGCGATGTTGAATTTGCCAAAAAACTAGCCGCTTTAGGCGATGTTTATGTAAACGATGCCTTTGGTACCGCGCACCGTGCACACGCTTCAACATCTGTAATAGCGCAGTTTTTCCCTGATGCCAAGTACTTTGGTTACGTAATGGCTGCCGAGTTAGCCAATGCCGAGAAAATATTAAATCATGCCGAAAAACCTTTCACCGCTATTATGGGTGGCTCTAAGGTATCTGATAAGATCGAACTGATAGAGAAACTATTGGATAAGGTTGATAACCTGATTATTGGTGGTGGTATGGCTTATACGTTTGCTAAAGCGCAAGGCGGTAATATAGGTACATCATTGGTCGAGCTGGATAAACAAGAGTTGGCCCTTAGCCTGATAAAAAAAGCAAAAGAAAAAGGCGTTAACCTTTTATTGCCTATAGATAACATTACTGCCGATGATTTCTCTAACAATGCCAACACCGGCATTGCCCAAACCGGCCAGATACCTGACGGCTGGATGGGACTGGACATTGGCCCTGAAACTGTCGCGCTATTTAGCAAGGTGGTTGCCGAATCAAAAACCATATTATGGAATGGCCCGATGGGTGTTTTCGAAATGGAGAAATTTCTGATAGGTACCAAAGCAATTGCCGAAGCAGTTGTTAAAGCAACCCAAAACGGCGCATTCTCGCTAATAGGCGGCGGCGACTCGGCAGCAGCAGTGTCTAAATTCAACATGACCAAGGATGTTAGCTACGTATCAACAGGTGGCGGCGCGTTATTAGAGTATATGGAAGGTAAAGTATTGCCTGGCGTTGCGGCTATAAATGATTAGATAAAAACACATTTGTCATTACGAAGGCTCTGAGACATCAGGGCCTTTTTTGTTTCATACCTGTTTCGAACGAACACCCATAACAAATAATAAAGCGACCGGCCCAATCTTTAATCTTCAATAACCAATCTTTACCACCTACTTCAACTCATCCAAAACCCTAAACATCTTATCCCTTATGCCTTTGCCGGGGCCATTGTAGTTGTTTATCATAATGCTGAAACAAAGCTCGCGGCCCTGGTGGGTTTGGTAGCCGGTATAGGCTTGTACGTTGTGGATGCTGCCGCTTTTCATGTGCATATCATTATAAATGGGCAGGCTGTCATAAAAATCAGCAAACCAACTCTCTTTTTTTGCCGATTGCATAATGGTGGCAACGGTAAGGGTGGTTATCCTGTCCTCGGGCGATAGGCCGCAGCCGTCTATCATGTCCATCGCGTTAGCATCTATGCCATTGGCTTTCCAGAAGTTTTGTAGTACGGTTACGCCGTTGGCGGTGGTTACTTCTTTACCGCCTTTTAGTGCGATTGCTTTTAGTAATTCCTCGGCATACAAGTTTAAACTTTTGCGGTTGGTCCAGTAAACTATCTGGCTCAGGCTAGGCGATAACAGTGTAGTAAGCGTTGTGGTTATTGCCGGGGTTTGCAGTCCCTTTGCGGTTAAGCTAAGGGTTGATTCGGGCGTGCCGGTTACGGTTATGCCTAATCGCCTTAAAGTATCTAATAATCTAAAGGCCGCATCAAAAGCAGGGTCGGGGTATGCGGCTGATATTAGTTTTTTTGTTTGGTCGATAGCATAGGTGCCACGCAGGTACATGATGTTGGTTAATCCAACGGGTAAGTATGGGTAGGCGTTATCGCCTGTTCCGGCAGCACTGGTTATTAGTTCGCTTTTAAAATTAAGATAGGGGGTAACGGGTGTAGTACCCACCACCCTAATAGCCGACCCAACAGGCCCGGTCCTTAAATTAATATCAAACTGGTTTTCGTGCCAGCAAAGGGCAGTAGCGCCTGCGCCATAGTAAGTGCCCAGGTCCTGCCATATCCAACCATCGGGGATACTTTGCGAGCCGTACAGGGTATCATCGCCAATAATACGGCCGTTTATTTTTTTAATGCCGGCTTGTTTTAAAGCCACTACCAACTGGTTTAATATATAATTGGTAGTAGTAGTCTCCCAACGCCAGCTGCCCAGGGTAGGGTCGCCGTAGCCTTTGATGATGAGGTCGCCGTTTAGGGTGCCGTCTGTTATAGAGCCGTTATAACCAAATGGGGTTTGGTATTTAAAGTCTTTACCCAACATATTAAAAGCGGTAATGGTGGTAACCGTTTTTAAAGTCGACCCCGGTGCTAATCCAATGTTAGGATTGGCGGTAAATACCTGCTCGCCGGTTTTAGCATCAAGTACCGTTAATGATACCGAAGCATATTTGCACTGGCTATCAGTTTGTAAGCGGTTAAATGCTGCCGATAACTTTTGCTGTAAAGAAGTTTGCGCCCATGCATGGGCCGATATCAATAAAACTAATAAACTAAACCGGACTCTCAATTTGCTCATCATCCTTCGAGAAATACTTTGTTATATAATAAATGGGTATGCCTATCAGTACAATAATCAGGCCCGGCCAGGTAAATTGTGGTTTATAAATAATTAGCAGCACACAAAATGCCAGCCCCATGATCATATAAATTGCCGGCAATACCGGGTAACCAAATGCTTTGTAAGGCCTGTCGGCATCCGGACGTTTTACGCGGAGGATGTAGATACCCAATATCGTCAATACATAAAATATAACTACTACAAAGGATATCATATCTAACAGGTCGCCATACCTGCCGCTAAGGCATAATACGCTGGCTACAATGCACTGTATCCATAAACCAAAGCTTGGTACCGCAAATTTGTTTAAAGTGCCTGTACGCTTAAAAAACAATCCATCCTTAGCCATGGTATAATATACCCTGGCACCGGCCATTATTAACCCATTATTACAGCCAAAGGTTGATATCATGATCATCAACGCGATTATAATCGTCCCCGCATGCCCAAATATTACCTGCGATGCAGATACCGCGACACGGTCCTTCTCGGCCGTAGCAATATCATGCAATGGCAATACGCCGGTATAAACTATGTTTATACTAACGTAGATCAGGGTAACTATCAGCGTACCTAAAAATAAACTTAGGCCGATGTTGCGCTGCGGGTTCTTCATTTCGCCGGCAATAAAGGTTACGTTGTTCCAGGCATCGCTGCTAAAAATAGAGCCTACCATTGATGCCGCGATAGCACCCAAAGCCGCTGCCATGGTGTATGACACCACGCTGTTATCCGGGTTTAGTTTATGAATATCCCAGGCGCTGGTCCAGTTGGCGTGCCATACATCGGGCTTTAACATGATAAAACCAAATATGATCAACCCAAATAAACAGGCCAGTTTGGTTAACGTAAATGTATTCTGTATCAACTTGCCGCTTTTAATGCCACGGGTGTTAATGTAAGTCAACAATATAATTAATACGATGGACACGCATTGCGCCGCGCTGATGGTAAAATGATACGAGCCTATCATGGTGGAGAATAACTTATTATCCTCGCTAACTGACGGTATTAAATAAGCCGTAAACTTTGAAAACGCTACACCAACCGCCGCAATTGTCCCGGTTTGTATAACCGCGAAGAAACTCCAGCCATATAAAAAGGCAATCAGTTTATTATAAGCCTCTTTTAAATATACGTATTGCCCACCTGCTTTGGGGAACATGGCGCTTAACTCGCCATAGCTAACGGCGGCAGTAAGGGTCATGAAACCGGTTATCAGCCAAACAGAAATTAACCAGCCGGATGAGCCTACGTTGCGTATAATATCGGCACTTACAATAAAAATACCCGAGCCTATCATTGAGCCCGCAACTATCATGGTACCATCTAATAAGCCTAGCGATGCTTTTAATTTAGGTTGGCTTTCGTCTTTAGTCATTGTATATAGTTTAGAGTTCTAAACTATTCAAAAAACTTTATAATTGACAGGCTATTGTAAAGAAATTAATTTGCTTAATTTGCAAGCCCAATTATAAGATTGAATTGACAACAAACTAAATATAAACTTTAATAACATATATGGATTTTTTGAACACTTACTTAATTTATTTGATTCCTATTTTTGGTTTAGTAGGAATTTTATTTATGGCGATCAAGTCGGCTTGGGTAACCAAACAAGAAACCGGCGACGCGTCAATGAATGAGCTTGCAGGCTACATTGCTGATGGGGCAATGGCCTTTTTACGTGCAGAGTGGAAGGTATTGGGCTACTTTGTTGCTGTTACGGCTATATTGCTGGCATGGAGTGGTACAACAGTACCCACATTATCAAGCCCGGTTATTGCCATATCATTTATTATTGGCGCTTTTCTTTCTGCTTTCGCGGGATATTTGGGTATGCGCATAGCTACTAAAGCAAACGTACGCACAACACAAGCTGCCAGAACCAGTTTGGCACAAGCGCTTAAAGTATCATTTACAGGTGGTACCGTTATGGGCCTTGGTGTTGCAGGTTTAGCTATTATAGGTTTAGGATCTTTATTCATTGTGTTTTATACCATTTACGTCACCAGTAAAGGTGAAACTGTTAACGGCAACGCAATGGCTAAAGCGTTAGACGTGTTAGCAGGCTTCTCTTTAGGTGCCGAGTCTATCGCGTTATTTGCACGTGTTGGTGGTGGTATATATACCAAAGCTGCCGACGTAGGCGCTGATTTAGTAGGTAAAGTTGAAGCAGGCATCCCTGAAGATGATGTACGTAACCCGGCTACAATTGCCGATAACGTAGGTGATAACGTAGGTGACGTTGCAGGTATGGGTGCCGATCTATTCGGATCGTACGTAGCAACTATGCTGGCTACTATGGTATTGGGTCGTGAAATTGTATCTGTCGATAAATTTGGCGGTATAGCTCCTGTATTATTACCAATGGTGATTGCAGGTTTAGGCTTGATATTCTCTATAATTGGCGCATCGCTGGTTAAAATTAAAAACGAAACAGACAGTGTACAAAACGCACTGAACATAGGTAACTGGGCATCTATTATATTAACCGCTATTGCTACTTATTTTGTAGTACAATGGATGATGCCTAATACAGAAATGCACTTAGTGCGTGATCTGGATGCTAACGGCGTTCTTAAAGAAGGTGCATTAGTGTTTACCAAAAATGGTGTTTACGGTTCTATCCTGGTAGGTTTAGTGGTAGGCACGTTAATGTCAATCATTACCGAGTATTATACCGCAATGGGTAAGCGCCCGGTTATGAGCATTATTAAACAATCATCAACCGGCCACGCTACTAATATTATTGGTGGTTTAGCTATCGGTATGGAATCAACAGTATTACCTATTCTGGTATTAGCTGCCGGTATTTATGGTTCTTTCTTCTTTGCAGGATTATATGGTGTGGCAATTGCAGCAGCAGGTATGATGGCAACAACAGCTATGCAATTAGCTATCGATGCTTTCGGCCCGATTGCTGATAACGCCGGTGGTATTGCCGAAATGAGCCAGTTGCCACCAGAGGTACGTCACCGTACAGATAATTTAGATGCCGTAGGTAACACTACCGCAGCAACAGGCAAGGGATTTGCCATCGCATCAGCAGCATTAACCTCACTGGCCTTATTCGCGGCTTTTGTGGGTGTTGCAGGTATCGAGCATATTGATATTTACAAAGCCAACGTATTAGCAGGTTTATTTGTGGGAGGCATGATCCCTTTCATCTTTTCGGCATTATGTATTTCGGCAGTAGGCCGTGCAGCAATGGCGATGGTAGAAGAAGTTAGACGCCAGTTCCGCGAGATACCGGGCATTATGGAGTACAAAGCCAAACCCGAGTACGAAAAATGTGTGGCTATATCAACCAAAGCTTCTATCCGCGAGATGGTTGCGCCGGGTTTGATCGCTTTGATCACCCCGGTAGTAGTAGGTTTTATATTCGGCCCTGAAGTTTTGGGTGGATTATTAGCAGGTGTTACGGTATCGGGTGTGTTGATGGGAATTTTCCAGAGCAACGCAGGCGGTGCATGGGACAACGCTAAAAAATCATTCGAAAAAGGTGTTGAGATCAACGGCGAAATGCACTACAAAAAATCAGAACCGCATAAAGCATCAGTAACCGGTGATACCGTTGGTGATCCGTTTAAAGATACATCAGGCCCGTCAATGAACATTTTGATTAAGCTGATGTCTATCGTATCGTTGGTTATTGCACCGCACCTAAACAGCGCGGTTAACCATAGCCCACGCTTACAAAAACAAATCAAATTACAATCAATGACCACGCACGTTATCAAGGTTGATAAAAAAGCGTAATTGATATTATAATTTAAGAGAAAGGGATGCCGGTTGGTATCCCTTTTTTTGGATAAAAATGACTGTTTAAAACTTATTTAAGTAGAATTGTCAGGCATTATTTTTTTCAGAAAAATTACCTATGTTTGGGAATAAGATTAACTGATTTCACAAAAAACACATGAAGCTATTTATTAAAAAACCTATTGCACTATTAATGGCCGCTTCGAAAGAGGGGGAGAAGACATTAAAACGTACACTCGGTGTTGGCTCACTTATCGCATTAGGTATTGGCGCAATTATTGGCGCCGGTATTTTTGTGCGTACAGCAGCAGCAGCAGGCGAGCACGCCGGACCGGCAGTTACCCTATCATTTTTAATTGCAGCAGCAGGCTGCGCCTTAGCTGGCTTATGCTATGCTGAGTTTGCTAGTATGATACCCATTGCAGGATCGGCTTATACCTATTCTTACGCTACAATGGGCGAGTTCATAGCCTGGATTATAGGATGGGATTTGGTGTTGGAATACGCATTAGGTGCCGCTACCGTGGCTATTGGCTGGTCGCAATATTTTAATACTTTTTTAGAGACTTTCTTTAATTGCCATATACCTTTCGCGTTATCACATTCGCCTTTCGAAACCTCAACTACCACAACAGGTATGTATGCTTCAGAGCTGGGGTCGCACGGTATAGTTAATTTACCGGCTATATTTATTTTGTTAATGCTTACTTTATTATTGATAAAAGGTACAGCCGAATCGGCAGCGGTAAATAACGTTATCGTTATTATTAAAGTAGCTATTGTATTAATGATTATTGGTTTAGGCTGGAGCTTTATTAACCCCGCTTACCATACCCCGTACTTGATACCAGCTGACGCAGGTACCGTTAAAACTAATACCGGTATAGTTCATTATGCCGATACGTTTAACCACGGCTGGCTGGGCGTATTACGTGGCGCGAGTGTGGTATTCTTTGCCTTTATCGGTTTCGACGCCGTATCAACAGCGGCACAGGAAGCTAAGAACCCGCAGAAAGATATGCCAAAGGGTATCCTGATATCATTGGTATTTTGTACTGTTTTATACATTTTGTTCTCGCACGTATTAACAGGTTTAGTATCTTATAAAGACTTTTTGGTACAAGGTAAAGAAGCATCTGTAACCTATGCTATTCATGCGGCTATGCCCGGATATGGTTGGTTAGCTAAGTTGGTTACCATAGCTATTTTAGCCGGTTTCTCATCTGTTATCCTGGTGATGCTGCTTGGCCAAACCCGTGTATTCTATACCATGAGCGTTGACGGTTTAATATGGCCTATCTTCTCTAAACTGCACCCAAAATTCCGTACACCATATAAATCACAATGGTTCTTCTTTATCATGGTATCCGTATTCGCGGGCTTTATACCGGATAGTATTGTTGGTGATATGGTGAGTATCGGTACATTATTCGCTTTCGTATTGGTATGTATAGGTATATTCATTTTACGCCGTACAGACCCGGGACTTACCCGTCCGTTCCAAACGCCTATCTACTACATTGTTTGCCCGTTAGGCGCAGCTATATGCTTGTGTATGATGGCCAGCGAAGGATTAGACAACTGGTTGCGCTTATTTATATGGATGGCTTTAGGTATGATTGTTTACTTTACCTATAGCATAAAACACTCGCATGTAAGGCATGGTAAGACAGAGGCTGCAAACGATCCGCCGAACCCTAAATTTGTAGAATAATTATATTCTTAGATATACATATCAAAAGGTTCTGGAGTTTTTCAGAACCTTTTTTGTTGTTTTTGTTTATAGCTTTGTATTACCGCTTAATCAATACCTATGCATCCTTTCATATTTAAAGAGATACTTTCTGTAACCATGATCCTCTTCGCGATCATTGATATACTGGGCGCCATACCTGTAATTATTCAATTGCGCCAACGCGCCGGGCATATCGAATCAGAAAAAGCCAGCATAGCCGTATTAATACTCATGATCGTGTTTTTGTTAGTAGGCGATAAGCTGCTTGATGTTATAGGATTAGATGTAGCTTCATTCGCTATTGCAGGTTCATTGGTGATATTTTTTATCGCTATGGAAATGATATTAGGTATCAACCTGTTTAAATCTGAAGATTTGGGTAGTACAGCATCTATTGTCCCCCTGGCTTTTCCGCTAATTGCCGGGGCCGGTACCATGACCACGCTGCTATCGCTAAAATCACAATATCAAACGCAGGATATATTGGTGGGCATAGTTATTAATACCCTATTTGTTTACCTGGTGCTTAAAAATGTAGGCTGGATAGAAAAGCTGTTGGGTAAAACAGGTATTAACATTCTGCGTAAAGCGTTTGGGATAATACTATTGGCGATAGCTATTAAGTTGTTTAGGAGTAATACGCATTTGTAACCCCCCGGCCCCCTGAAGGGGGAGGAATAGCGAGAGTTTAGACTTGATATTAATTTTTAATGAACTTGAATGGACGTAAAAATTGATCTATTTCATTTTTAAGTATCAGATATGCAGGCGCATTTTGATCCCTCAAAGGCTTTAAATACCCTCCAACTAAAGAACCGATCTCGCCGCCAGTTGAACCACTCCTAATCCTCAATTTAATTTCGTCTATGACAAATTTGTTATTCTCATCCAATTTGCTTTCAGCGTGAGTTAATATTTCAGTGTAATCCATGATTTTCATAATACTATCCCTAATAGTTACTTCAAAAAACTCCCCCTTCAGGGGGGGGGCTAAGTCTTGCTACAAACATACTATCCGCTTTATGGTCATAACCCTTCAAAACTTTCACGTCTTCCAGTTTTAAGCCACATTCTTTAACCAAATAATCAACCACATCTTCATTCTCAGCCTTAAAAGCCGAGCAGGTAATGTAGATCAACGGCTTGCCGGGTTTTAAGAATTTAATAACATTGGCGGCAATGGTTTTTTGCAGGCGCTGAAAGAACTCTATCTTCTGCGGTTCAAACTGGCTTATCATTTCAGGTGTACGGCCCCAGGTGCCCGAGCCACTACATGGGGCGTCCAGTATAATGCCATCAAACTCGTAATCATGCAGAGTTTGGTCTACGTTTTGGGTAAGATCGAGTTGTTTCTTTTGGTATTTCATTAATCCCGCGGAGCGAAAACGCTCGTCTAGGTTTGCCAGTATAGATTCACGGATATCAGATACTACTAACTTAATGTTTGGTTCCAGCTCATGCAATAGTAATGATTTACCGCCGCTGGCCGCGCAGGCATCCCACCAGGCATCCCATTTATTAGGCTTAAAGTAATTGGCTGTTTGTTGCGAAGAATGGTCCTGCACCTCGAACCAATGCTGAGTAGGAAAGATGGTTTCTAATCGTGTTCCGTTAGGTAAAGCAATGCAGCCGTTGCCTTCATCTTTAAAAACTAAGGAAGCTTTGGTTAGCTCGGCTTTTACCAGATGGTCGTAGCCGTTATGTACGTGTATAAACAGATCAGGCTGTACAAAAAATGATTTAAGGAAAGCCGTTTTATCTATATCCGGTGATATCTGGTTGGTCCACGGGAAAACATCTTCCAGTTTAAAATCAGGATAAGTTTTTTGTACCAGCTCTATTTTTTCTTCAATAGTAAAACCAATACACGCTGCCCAATCGGGTTTGAAATGTTGGATGAAAGAGTTGGTTTGGGTATTGCAAAAAAACTCAGCTACCATCAGGCGGTCCTCGGTAGGGGTGTTCCAAAGGGCTTTGCCCAGACGGAAATAGTTATATACCAGTCTATTAGCAATGCGCCGGTCGGTAGACCCCATTTGTTTATTTTGGCGATAAAAGCCGGGTAAAAATTTGCCTAAAGGTGTTTCGGCCGGGTATTCGCCCAATATGCGCTGAAATGTTTTAAGCTGGTTTATCGCCTTCATTCTACCTTCCTCAATTCGTAATAACGGTAATCCATCATATTTACATGGGTATTAATATAGCCAACTCCCGCTTTTTTTATAAAGTGGAAGTTGTTATGTAAACCCTTAAAATCATTATCAGTTAAGTTTTTCACTTCCCCTTTATTAGCGCCCAGTAATTTACCAAAATAAAGTCCCTCATCAAAACCTTTTATGGCATATTCGCTTGGCTCAATATGGAAGGCTTTACGGTAACTGTGCAGAAAGTCTATAGTCGCGGCGGCTTTATAATCAATTTGGTCGGTTGATGTAATATGTGTTCTTAACCGTTGTAAGATATCAGCATGTAAAAAGCTGAATTTTTCCCAACTGGGATGACCAAACAATATAACCGGGTACTTTCGGGTCAGCGAATCTAACGAATGCATAGTAACCGTTAAAAATGCCTGGTTGGTTGATGAAATTAAAAAAATGTTAGGGCTACTAGCAGATAGTTGCGGCACTAACGCGGTTAATTTCCCTCTCACAATAACCGTTTGTATAATTGTAGTGCGGCCCTTGCTTAAACTATCCATGGTGTTTTTAAACGGAACGATATAGTCGTTATCTTCTGAATAACCAGATTTAAGAATAAATATTTTCTGCGGATTTAAACGGGTATGTATGTATTTGGCAGTAATCCATGCATGATATTCTAATGGTGGGATAACAGTAATCAAATTTTGACTGGCAATAGTAGCTGGTGCGGCTGGTGATAGGGGAGAAACTATAGGCTTGCGTGAGCCGGCCAATACGCCGGTAAATGCTTTCAGATCGTCCGGGAAGATAGGGCCAACTATCAGATCGCTGGCGCGGACTTGCGGGTTGTAAGCAAAGGCATGCGCCTGCGAGGCTAATCCTTTGGTATCATATACCTGTAGTTTATAATTATAACCAAGTGCGGTAAGCGAATCAAGCGCCAGCTTAAAACCCTGGTAATAATCCAAAGCTATGTTAGCCTGCTTTAAACTTACATCGGTATAGCCGGAGCTTAAATGGTCAAGCGTAAACGGCAGCAGCATAGCAATGGTTGATTGCCTTGGTGGTGCCGGCTTTGGCGGTTCAACTTTAACAATGGATTTTTCAGATTCGGGTTTTACGGGGGCCACAACCACCGGACGCACTTTAGGCGAGCAGGCGGCCACTAAAATGGCTATCCCTAAAAATATTAACCGCTTATTCCCACTCAATTGTGGCAGGCGGTTTCGAACTGATATCATATACTACCCGGTTAATCCCTTTTACATTGTTAATGATCTCGTTTGATATTTTAGCCAGCAAATCATAAGGTAAATGGCACCAATCTGCCGTCATCCCGTCTACAGATTCAACTGCGCGTAAGCAAACCACATTCTCGTAAGTACGCTCATCGCCCATAACACCAACCGATTGCACCGGTAAAAATATGGTGCCGGCCTGCCAAACTTTATCATAAACACCTGCACTGCGCAAATTGTTGATATAAATAGCATCGGCCTCTTGTAATATAGCAACTTTTTCGGGCGTAACCTCGCCTAATATCCTGATTGCCAGACCCGGACCCGGAAAAGGGTGACGGCCTAAAATATTTTGATCAATACCTAAAGCTTTACCAACACGGCGTACTTCATCCTTAAACAAAGTATTTAAAGGCTCAATAACTTTCAGTTTCATAAAGTCAGGCAAGCCGCCTACGTTATGGTGCGATTTAATAGTTGCCGATGGCCCTTTTACAGATACAGACTCAATAACGTCGGGATAGATAGTGCCTTGTCCTAACCATTTAACGTCCTGCACCTCGTGCGCGGCATCATCAAATACTTCGATGAACACCCGGCCAATGGCCTTGCGTTTTGCTTCAGGTTCTGACAAACCCGTCAGGGCATCATAAAAACGCTGTTTAGCATCAATGCCTTTTATATTCAGGCCCATGTGCTGGTATGAATCCAATACCGATTGATATTCGTCTTTACGCAGTAAGCCATTATCAACAAATATGCAATGCAGGTTTTTGCCGATAGCATGGTGCAACAATACTGCCGCTACAGACGAATCAACACCGCCCGATAAACCTAATACTACTTTATCATTGCCTAGTTTTTCTTTAAGCGCTGCTATGGTAGTTTCAACGAACGAGTCGGCTGTCCAGTCTTGTGTGCAGCCGCATATATCAACCAAAAAGTTTTGCAGCAATTGCTTACCATCTAAACTATGGGTAACTTCCGGGTGGAACTGTATGCCATAAGTTTGCGTGCCTGTTATTTGGTAGGCAGCAACTTTTACACTGTCTGTACTGGCAATTATCTCGAAATTACTGGCCAGCGTAGCAATGGTATCGCCATGCGACATCCAAACTTGCGAACCTACAGGTACATCTTTAAACAACGGGTTTGCTGCATTTATATATTGCAAATTGGCCCGGCCATACTCGCGTGTGCTTGATGGTAATACCTCGCCACCGTTAAAATGCGCTAAATATTGCGCGCCATAACAAACGCCTAATAAAGGCAGCTTGCCATGAAATTTCATAAAATCAACATGCAGGGCATCTTCCTGGCGAACCGAATACGGGCTGCCCGATAAGATCACTCCTTTTACAGTGCTGTCAATTTCTGGGATTTTATTAAATGGGTGGATCTCGCAGTAAATGTTGAGTTCCCTAACCCGGCGCGCTATTAATTGGGTAAACTGCGAGCCGAAGTCAAGAATGAGGATTTTTTCTTGCATGGGCAAAGATAGTTTTTTGCGTGGAATTTGGGAAGGGGATTTGAGAAAAGTGGAATTTTTGGTATAGTTAAAAGACAAGAATTGTTAATTATCTTTGTTTTAACTTTAATATTAATATATGGCTTCTAAAGAAGATGTTCGCTGGCAACAACGATTTGCAAACTATCGCAAAGCTTTAGCTCAATTGGAAAAATTTATTTTGAAAGGAGAATTGTCTGAATTAGAGGAACAAGGACTGATAAAAGCATTTGAATATACTTACGAATTGGCATGGAATACCATGAAGGACTATTTGGATTATCAGGGAATTTTAGATGTAGCGGGTTCAAGAGATACGATAAGAGAAGCTTTCAAAATAAACTTGATCAGTAACGGTGAAGAATGGATGGATATGCTAGTGAGTAGAAATTTAACCTCGCATTCTTATAATGAAGATACGGCTGATCAGATTGCCAGCGCGGTTGTTAATACTTATTTTAATCTTTTTAAAACGCTTGAAGCTAAACTTGAAACTTTAAGATCTGGAAATCAAGGTAAACTTATATAATCATGCAATTCGGATTAGCTGAAAATATCGTCTTCAAAATCAATCACATATTTGGGCAATATCCTGCAATTGAAAAGGCTGTAATTTATGGTTCAAGAGTAAAGGGGAACTTTAAGGCATCATCAGATATTGATATAGTTTTAAAAGGAAATGATATTAATCTACAGTTATTAAATCGTGTCACATTGAAGTTAGATGATCTATTATTACCTTATAAATTCGACCTTTCTATTTATAATCATATAGTAAATCCGGAATTGTTAGATCATATTGATCGGGTTGGGCAAACTTTATGGGATATAAATAGAATGGTAATTAAAGATGCCTAAAAAAACATTCCTCATACTCATCATCCTTTGCATTAGCAGCCTGGTAAAGGCCCAAACTGCCGATGATGTTTACAATCTATACCTTGATTTTAACTTGAAACGGTTTGAGGGTGATGCTACAAAAGCGTTACAGATAGGCGAGAACATATTACCCAATGTTGATAAGCTGCCTGCCAAAAGCCAGGTGATGTTTTATAATGGCATTGCAAAATTATATGAAGATGATGAGCAATCTGTAGAAGCGATTCCCTTATACGAAAAGGTTGCCACAGCCCGGCCCGATTATTATGTAGCGCATCGTGCGTTAGGTTACTTATATTTAAAACCTGCTGATGCCTTACATACTAAACTACAGTCATCACCAGATGATAAAGAAACTGGTGCAGCCTATAAAGCAGCCGTACTAAAAGCGCTGCCACACTTAGAAAAAGCCCAGGCCTGCGACCCCAGCGATGAAACATTGGCAACTATTAAAACGCTCTATACCAATATCCATGACGATGTCGGCCTGCGATCATTAAATGCAAGGCTGAAGGAGTTAAGTAAGAAATGTTTGGATATATTAAGCGAGTAATTAAGATTTACGAAGTTGTAAAAACTTCGTAAATCTATTTTGAGGTGTAATTAAAATTTAAGGCCTACGCTAAAACTTGCTTTTTCCATTACGGCACCAGCTGAACTGTTTGCTAAAACGTTTGCAAAGCCGAGTTGGCCATCATATTCAAAAAATGCTTTTATATTTTTAGTAACCGGAAATTTTATACCAAGCCCCAAATCGAGGCCCCCATCTGTACTATTAAACCTGCTTTTTAAGTCAGAATTAGTGTAATTATCAGTTGCATTTAATAAGAAGCCTACATAAGGGCCGGCATTTGCGTACCAGTTTTTCTCCCTCCCAAAGTGCCAGTTAGCTGTAATAGGTATAGTAATATAATTTAGGCTGTAAGAAACACCTGTAACGGTTTTTGTATTATCCTGTATATAACCATCACTCCATCCTTTTGAGTCATAAATAACTTTGGCTTTAATGCCCCAATCATTTGATAAATAATGCTCGGCAGATACTGCAGCAGTAAAGCCCCAAAGAAGCCCTGTAGCGGTGCCCAATTGGGCACTTGAGCTCACATAAGTACTGTTTATGCCCAGGTTAAAGCCAAATTCGTTTTGACCTTTAGTTTGCGCGTGCGCCATTGAGTAGATGCCCAACACAACAAAAAGTGTAGTAAAGATTTTTTTCATAATTGAAGTTTTATAGGTTTTTTGGTTTGCTAAGGTAATTTTTTTTTTAAAATTTACTACCTAATATTATAAATCAAAGAGTGGATGGATATTGTCAAAACCTAACACTTACATAATTAGCTACTAAACTAATAGAGATTTTCTTAATTTCGCGGATTAATACCGTATAACAAACTCATGGATTATCAATTTAAAGATATAGAGCAAAAGTGGCAACAGTTTTGGGCAGACAACCAAACTTTTAAAGCTGAAGACAAAACCACCAAACCCAAGTACTATGTGCTGGATATGTTTCCATACCCATCAGGGGCGGGGTTGCATGTGGGCCATCCGCTGGGCTATATCGCTTCTGATATTTTTGCACGTTATAAACGCCTAAAAGGTTTTAACGTATTGCATCCCATGGGTTATGACAGCTTTGGTTTGCCTGCCGAGCAATATGCTATACAAACCGGCCAGCACCCTGCTGTTACAACCGAAGCAAATATTGCCACTTATCGCCGCCAGTTAGATCAGATAGGTTTTTCGTTTGATTGGAGCCGAGAGGTGCGCACCAGCTCGCCCGATTACTATAAATGGACCCAGTGGATATTTATGCAGCTGTTTAACAGCTGGTATAATAAAGATGCTGATAAAGCGCAATCTATCACCAAACTGGTGGAGCATTTTGAAAAAACAGGATCGGCAGGTGTTAATGCGGTATGCGATGAAGAAGTTTCAACTTTTACTGCCGATGAGTGGAAAGCTAAAACTGCTAATGAACAGCAGAAAGAGTTATTAAAATATCGCCTGACTTATCTGCGCGAAAGCACCGTAAACTGGTGTCCGGCTTTAGGTACCGTATTGGCTAACGATGAAGTTAAAGACGGCTTTAGCGAGCGTGGCGGCTACCCTGTTGAACAAAAGAAAATGATGCAGTGGAGCATGCGTATTACCGCTTATGCCGAGCGCCTACTACAAGGTCTGGATAAAATAGACTGGCCCGAACCGCTTAAAGAAATGCAGCGCAACTGGATAGGGAAGAGTACCGGTGCATCGGTTAAATTTCCGATAGACACTCAAAACTCAAAACCCACAACTCAAAACTACATTGAGGTTTTTACAACCAGGGTTGATACGATATTTGGTGTTACGTTTTTGGTGATAGCCCCGGAACATGAACTGGTTGCAGAATTAACCACTCCTGAGCAAAAAGCAGCTATAGACGCTTATATCGTCCAAACCAAAAAGAAATCAGAGTTGGATAGAATGGCTGATGCTAAAACGGTATCGGGTGCTTTTACCGGTAGTTATGTAATTAACCCGTTAAACGGCGAGAAGGTACAAATATGGATTGCTGATTACGTTTTGGCTGGTTATGGTACCGGCGCGGTTATGGCCGTACCAAGCGGCGATCAGCGGGATTATCTGTTTGCTAAACATTTTAACCTGCCGATAGTACCGATACTGGATACACAAAATATTGAAATCGAAGCTGACCCCACAAAAGAAGGTAAATACATTAACTCAGACTTTGCCAACGGATTAGCTTATAAAGAAGGAACCGCGGCTATTATAGCCAAACTGGAAAGTTTAGGTTTAGGTAAAGCAAAAGTAAATTTCAGGATGCGCGATGCCATTTTTGGCCGTCAGCGTTATTGGGGCGAGCCGGTGCCGGTATATTTTAAGGACGGATTGCCGCATTTGATAAGCGAAAGCGACCTGCCCCTTTTATTGCCCGAAGTAGATAAATATTTGCCAACAGAAAGCGGCGAGCCGCCGTTGGGTAGGGCGGAGGGATGGAGCTACAAGCAGTCAGCCCCAGCCCCCTCTAAATCTCCCCCGGTAGGGGAGACTTCGCCGCCGCACGAGGTCGGCAATTATCGGGAAACCGCTGATTCGGTTTATTATGAACAATTAAAGGATTATAGTCGCACAAATCGTAACCAACCGACCGAAGCGGAAAATATATTATGGCAGTTTCTAAGAAAAGAACAAACAGGGCATAAATTTAGGCGTCAGCATGCTATTGACCAATACATTGCAGATTTTGTGTCATTGGAAAAAGGCTTGGTAGTTGAGTTAGACGGCCATCATCATAAATTAAATAAAGAAGCCGACGATGCACGAACCGAGGTGTTAAATCATTTTGGATTTGAGGTGATAAGATTTACAAATGATGATGTTTTACAAAACCCTCAAAAAGTATTTGAAGCGATAATAAGAAAAATAGAGTCGATGCCGGAAAGAGATAAAACCCATTTCACTGGTGAATCAAAAGTCTCCCTAGCCGCGGAACGAGGGGTTCCGAGCGGCGGGCAAGTCTCCCCAACCGGGGGAGATTTAGAGGGGGCTAAATGACGTCAGCAAAGTCCGGAAGTCCGAAAGAAAAAGGTT
>DHIR01000044.1:18504-51516 GCA_002403905.1 Mucilaginibacter sp. UBA4741 | reverse complement strand
TTATTAAACGCCTTATTCTATTAACTAAAGATGGTTTTATTAATATCGAGCTGAGCCGCCAGGACCTGGCTTCTTTTTCGGGCGCTACTTACGAAACCGTATTCAGGGTAATAAACGAGCTGATACAAGAAGGCTTGTTAACACTATCGGGCAAAAGCATCGCTATTTCAAACTATGATAAGCTTTTAAAGCTAACCGAAGATATTGCTTAGGGAACCTAAGCGTTATTATTTTCAACTTTTATGAAATTTAATTTTTGTTATTTTGGATAATATAAATCATTACCATGAATAGCAATTTACCCTCGCCACCAGAATTATATGTTTTAGGAGCCGGCCCCGGCGACCCGGAATTAATAACGGTTAAAGGGTATAAAATTTTGCAACAGGCCAAGGCAGTGCTTTATGATAATTTAGCCAACAGGGAACTGTTGAACCTAACCCCGCCAGATTGCGCGCAAATTTATGTTGGCAAGCAACCCTACGGTAAATACACCCCGCAGGAAGAAATACATAGTTTAATAAAACACTTTGCTTTTAGTAAAGGCAGCGTAGTGCGCCTAAAAGGCGGCGATCCGTTTATATTTGGCCGGGGGTTTGAAGAAATAATATATGCCCGTGAGCAAGGTATTAAAACCTATTTTATTCCCGGTATTACCAGCATGCAGGCATCGGGTTTAGAAGATATACCGCTTACCCACCGTGCTATAAGCGAAGGCATATGGGTAGTTACAGGTACCAAAAAAGATGGCACACTATCCGGCGATCTGCGTTTGGCTATGCAAAGCAATGCTACCGTAGTAATATATATGGGGATGAAACAGCTGGCATCTATAGCCGCTACTTATGTCGATGCCGGGCATGGCGAAATCCCGGCGGCTATTATACAGCATGCATCAACGCCACATCAAAAATCAGTTAAGGGATTAGTTAGAGATTTGGTGACGATGGCCGACAGTAAGCAATTAACTTATCCGGCAATTATTATTATAGGTGCGGTTGTTGATCTGTGCAAACCTGGTGGCTAATCTTCCTTTTGTTCTACATAATAAATACGTATTATTGTGACTGCTGTTTCAATATGAGTGTAGAAAATTTAAGTAAGGACCTGGAGCGCGTATCCACGGAAACAATGGCCGACATTGTTGAGTTGCGATTGCGCGAATTTTTCAAAAAGAAATCTTTCAAACCCGGCGATGCCTTACCCAAGGAAATGGAGCTGGTGGTCGCGCTGGGCGTTAGCCGTAATGTAGTGCGCGAGGCCCTGAGCCGCTTGCGGATGTTAGGCATGATTGAAACCCGTAAAAAACGCGGTATGATATTGGCCCGCCCGGATGTACTGGGCACTTTTGAGCGCGTGCTTGACCCCCTTATTATTGACGACCATATATTACAGGATCTTTTTGAATTGCGCCTGGTACTAGAGATGGGTTTAGCCGATCTAATTTTTCTGCGTAAAACAGATAAGAATATTGCCGAGCTGGAAAAGATCGCGCTTGATGAAACCCATGATGGCGAGAAGCGCTTCCGGGTAAAAAACGAAATAGCTTTCCACGGCAAACTTTATGAAATAACCGGGAACAATACCCTTAAACGTTTCCAGGTAATGTTGATGCCGGTTTTCGGCTATGTAACCACTTTAGAAAAAGATAAAGAATACCAAACCGGGAAAGTAGATCACCTTGACTTGGTTAATATACTGAAAAACGGTACCAAAGAAGATTTTAAAGCCGGCATGTACGCGCATTTAAAGCCCCATTTTGATAGCCTGACTAAGAAATAGTTATCAGCTTTACTTCCTTTAATAATTCTTCCTGTTATCCGCAGAATAAAGTATGTAGTACCATTATTAATATGTACTACATAATAACTTTATTTTTATATTTGTGGCATAACCGCTAAGCCCGCCAATGGCTTAACCTAATGAAAGAAAAACTTAACGCCAATAATTTAAAAGGCAACTGGGCAACATTGTTGCTGCCTGTAAATGCCGATGATACTTTTAATTATGCCAAACTGGCTGATGAGATTGATATGCTCATCAACGCCGGGGTGGATGGTATTTACTCGAACGGAACCGCCGGAGAGTTTCATAATCAGACCGAGCAAGAATGCGATATTATTAACAGCATCCTGTCTGAGAAATGTTTACAGGCAGGCATGCGTTTCCAAATTGGTGCTAGTCATCCATCGCCCATAATAAGTTTAAACCGTTTAAAAAGAGCGGTTGCGTACAAGCCGGATGCTATACAGGTTATCCTGCCGGATTGGGTTGTGGTTACCGATACCGAGCTGATAGATTATTTAAAAAAATTAGCAGAATTAGCAGATGGTATACCATTGGTATTATATAACCCGCCCCACGCCAAGCGTGTTTTACAACCGGTAGATTATCAACTGTTAAAACAAATCCCTGAAGTAATAGGCGTAAAACTATTAAGCCGCGATGCCGGGTGGGTTGAGGCCATGAAACAGTACGCGTCGCATATATCCATTTTTGTACCCGGCCATTTTTTGGCGAGTGGTGTGGCGAGTGGTATTGCTTTGGGCGCGTACTCAAATGTGGCCTGCATTAATCCCAAAGCCGCGCAAAACTGGTGGGCCATGATGCAAACCGATATTGCACAAGCCTTAAAAATAGAGCAGGATATTTTAGCCTTTTTTGCCATGTGTATTGCCCCCTTGCAACAACAAGGTTATAGCAACCCGGCTTTAGATAAGTTTTTAGCCGCGGTTGGCGGTTGCTACAATGTTGGCACGAGGCTAAGATGGCCGTATAAATGGGTCCCCGAAGAGCAGGTTGCGGCTGTTCAAAAACAGGCTCGGCAAATGATCCCTTACTTTTTTGATAGCGCACATGAGGTTTAGTATATTATTTATCATCTTTTTTTTAATGATGTCGATTAATACGAAGGCGCAAAAAAGCGACCTGTTTAAATGGAGCGAACTAGCGCCGATACCAGATCAGTTTGGTTTCGCGGGATCATTCGCGGGCATATCAAATAACGCTTTAATTGTAGCCGGTGGGGCTAATTTCCCTGATGGTGGTGCACCCTGGACAGGCTCAAAAAAAGTATGGACCGATAAGATATTTGTTCTGGATAATCCCACCAGTAAATGGAAATTGGCCGGGACCCTGCCGCGACCTTTGGGTTATGGCGTATCAATTAGTTATAACAATAAACTGATCTGTATAGGCGGTAGCAATGCTGATGGGCATGTAGCCACGGTATCGGCCTTTAGTTATACAAACAGTAAAATCAGAATAGAGAACTGGCCCGAATTACCGCAAGCACTGGCAAACTCGTGTGGTGCCATAGTTGGGCATACCTTATATATAGCTGGCGGGTTGTTAACCCCCGATACAAAAACAACGGCTTCGGTTTTTTGGGCGCTTAATTTAAATGAGCCTAAAGGTGGGTGGACAAAATTGGAAACATGGCCCGGTGGCCCACGCATGTTAAGCGTGGCCGGTTCATTAAATGGGTCGTTCTATTTATTTAGCGGGACTGATCTGGAAGATAAGAACGGCGCGGCTCATCGCAAATATTTAAAAGATGCTTATGCCTACACACCGGGCAAAGGCTGGAAAAAATTAGCCGATCTGCCATCTGCAGTAGTGGCTGCCGCTGGTCCGGCATTGGTTTATGGTAAAAATGAATTGTTAATTTTTGGTGGCGATGATGGCGTGCTGGCAGATAACGCCGCTACGCTAAAAGAAAAGCATCCTGGATTTTCGGATGTGATATTAAGCTATCAAACAAAAACCAATAAATGGAAAGTAGCCGGTCATATCAAAACCCATAAGCTAAGCGATGCCGCCGAAAATCCTAATAAAAGTCTATGGGCGCCAGTAACGACTACATCTGTATTATGGAATGGTAGTCTTGTATTTCCCGGCGGTGAAGTGCGCCCTGCCGTGCGCACACCAAGAGTATTAGTTACACATATCAAATCATCGCCATTAAAATAAAGAAGTACCCAAATGGAACTAAAAAATAAACGACCGGCCGGATGGTTTTACCCATGGGCAATAGTGGGGATACTATGGCTGGTGGCTTTCTTGAATTACTTTGATCGCAATTTGATCGCCTCCATGCGCGACCCAATTGCTGCCGAATTTAAATTAACGGATGCGCAATTTGGACTGTTAACTACCATGTTCCTATTATCGTATGGGATATTAAGTCCCCTGGGTGGTTACCTGGCAGATAAGTACGGCCGTAAGCGGATCATTGTTTTTAGCGTATGTGTATGGTCGGCAGTAACATTGTGGACCGGTTTTGTATCCTCTTTCCCCGAAATGTTGGTGGCCCGTGTAATTATGGGTATCAGCGAGGCTTGTTATATCCCCGCAGGGTTAGCCATGATAGCCGATTATCATAAAGGTAAAACACGGTCATTGGCCACTGGCTTGCACATGAGTGGTTTATATGCCGGGCAGGCCTTTGGTGGTGTAGGTGGTTATATGTCGGTGGTATGGGGCTGGCGATATGGTTTCCAGATGATAGGCTTGTTTGGTGTGGTTTATGGTATCATATTGATCTATTTTTTGCGCGATAATAAAAATAAACGCGGTGATGAAACGGTATCAACCAACCCTGAAGTGGTAGCCGAGCAAAGGCTGGGCCTTTTCCAAACTATAAAAATGTTGGTGTCCGAAAAATCATTCCTGGTGCTGCTGTTTTATTTCTGCATGTTGGGCATAGTTAACTGGATGATATACGGCTGGCTGCCTACATTTTTAAAAGAACACTTTACTTTGGGGTTGGGTAAAGCTGGCTTATCAGCAACAGGATACGTACAAATAGGATCATTTATGGGGGTACTGCTGGGCGGTATAGTTGCCGATAGATGGTTTCGTACAAATAAGCGCAGCCGCTTATACATGATCGTCATTGGCTTTACATTGGGCGGCCCGTTCTTATTTTTGATGGCATCGACCCATGTATTTACTATTGCCATTGTAGCAATGATAATTTACGGACTGGCGCGCGGTATTAATGATAGTAACCTCATGCCCATACTCTGTCAGGTGATAGATGGGAAATACATAGCCACCGGTTACGGTTTCCTTAACTTTTTAAGCACCATAATTGGCGGCATAATGGTTTACATAGGCGGCATGATGATGGATGCGCATATTAGCTTGGCCATTATTTATGAGGTATCAGCCGTATTTATGGTGATAGCTGCATGGTCATTGTTAAGAATAAAGATCAGCAGTAAAAGTTAGGCTATTGTTGATAAAAGTGATTTGATAATAACCAGTTATAGCAACGGTCCATCCATTTATCTTGCGTGGTAGCGTTGTTCATGCCAAAGCCGTGGCCGCCTTCCTGGTAAATATGTATCTCGGCCTTTACACCATGTTTTTGCAGCGCGGTAAAATAGTTTATGCTGTTAGCTACCGGCACTATTTTATCATTAGCGGCTTGTACCAGAAATGCGGGCGGGGTATCTGTTGTTACCTGTACCTCGTTAGAATATTCTCTTGTTTTCTCTGGGCTTGCATTTTCACCGATCAACGCCTTTTTAGATCCTTTATGTAAGATACTATCCTGGAAAGTAATTACCGGGTATATCAGCAAGGAAAAATCGGGCCTAAGGCTGATGTTCTTGGGATTGTCAATAACCGCTTTTTGATAATGAGTAGATAGCGTAGATGCCACATGTCCACCTGCCGAAAATCCCATAATACCAATTTTAGCGACATCAATATGCCACTCGGCAGCGCGCTCACGTACCAATTGTATGGCGCGTTGTGCATCCTGTAGCGGGCCAATTTCGCGGGTTATCATTATGATATCGCTGGGCAGCCTGTATTTTAAAACAAAAGCCGCGATGCCGTGCGCCGCAAAATCACGGGCTACGTTCGCGCCTTCATCATTCACCACTAAATAAGAGTAGCCGCCGCCGGGGCAAATAATAATAGCAGTGCCATTGGCTTTTGATGGCTCGGGTAAAAAAGTGGTTAAGGTTGGGTCTGTCACCTTGCTTACCTTGCCTCTTTTGGAGGTAGTATCATTCAACTCATACACATTGTTTGGTTTGGAGTTAGGCACATTTTTATATAGGTGGATAACTGTTTGCGCCTTTAATAAAGAGGCTGACAAAACCAGCAGCGCGGCAACAAATATTTTTTTCATAACAAGAATTAATTGGTAAATCAAATATAAAAATAAATTCGTTATTATGTAGAACATAATGATATATTTGACTTCCGAAAGCTACTACACTTGTCGAAATAAACCGCTAAAATGAAAATACGTTTTGTTAACCTGCTATTTATAATAGCTTCATTATTATTAACCAATACCGCAAAAACAATTGCGCAAAAAGCAAAGGCCGCACCCGCTGCGCCTGAATACGCCGCTCAAAAAATATTTACCGGTGGCGAAGGGGGCTATCATTCTTACCGCATACCATCATTGGTCAAATCGGTAGCGCATGGTTATTTACTGGCTATTTGCGAGGGCCGTAAGGATAGCAATAAGGATTATGGGAATATAGATGTAGTTTGTAAACGCTCATTAGATAATGGCGCTACCTGGAATAATTTACAAGTTATTGCCGATCCGGGTAATTACACCATGGGCAACCCTACTACAGTTGTAGACCAAACTACCGGCAAAATATTTGTATTTATGGTGCGTAATGATTCTACCCACTATAATAATCCCGATAACACGCAGTTTGCTTTTGCTAAGGGCGATCGCACAATTTATTATTGTTCAAGTACGGATGAGGGCGCAACCTGGTCATCGCCTATAAATGTAACAGCCACTACCCAACCTGCCGGCATGACCAAAGACTGGATAGGCCCTGGCGTTGGTATCCAGAAGATACATGGTGCGGATAAGGGCTATTTGATTATCCCGACGTATGGTCGCAATATTTATAGCGCAGATCATGGCCTAACCTGGAAATACGCTGACTATGATCAAGGCACCAAAAAATCTACAGAAGCTACGATCATAGAAAAATTAAACGGCGACCTGATACGTAACGACAGGCCAATTACCACATTGCCAAGATTTAGGCAGGTAGCTACAGGTTCGCTTGAGGGTGGCTTTAACAACTGGACATCACATTTAGACTTACCTGACCCTGCAAGCGAAGGTTCTGTATGGCGATATAATGACCCGGAACCTAATCGGATCTTATTTTTAAACGCGGCCAGTCAAAAAACACGCGTCGCCATGAAAATACGAATAAGCTATGACGAGGGGAATTCTTACCCGATAGGGCGCGATATACCTGTTTTTGGCACAGAGCCGGGTAAACTAGGCGGCTATTCAAGCCTCACAAAAACATCCGACCGCCATATAGGCGCTTTGATAGAATATAATGAAGATGTAAAAAGCAATACTACCAGCCACCGCTCTATTGTGTTTAGTAAATTTAATTTGCCCTGGATATTAAATGGTGCGGACGAAGCAACTACAGCTACCAAAGTAGCTGCTGCTCCTGTGGTCTTAGCGCCTGTGCTGCCGGCATCGACAGAACCATTGAATTATATTTATAAGCCCGGCGATAACGGTTACGCTTGTTTCCGCATACCAGCTATAATCACTACCAAAAGCGGGATGCTGCTGGCATTTGCCGAAGGACGTAAAAAAGATTGCGGTGACGCTGGTGATATTGACCTGGTGCTAAAACGATCTGCTGATGGCGGTAAAACATGGAGCGCTATGCAAGTAGTTTGGAACGACTCGATCAATACTTGTGGTAACCCTGTGCCTATTCAGGATGCCAGTACAGGGAAGATATGGTTGCTAAGCACCTGGAATTTAGGTACCGATCATGAAAAAGATATCAAAGCATCAACCAGTAAAAATAGCCGTTGTGTTTATGTGCTTTCATCGGGTGATGAAGGTAAAACCTGGTCAACAGCCAAAGAAATAACCAAAGATGTAAAGCTGCCGAGCTGGACCTGGTATGCAACCGGTCCTTGCCACGGCGTGCAAATATCTACCGGAAAATATAAGGGCCGTTTGGCTGTGCCGGTAAATCATATAGAAGCCGCTACTGGCAAAAACTTTGTACATATTATTTATTCGGACGATCACGGCGCAACCTGGAAATTAGGCAACAATACGCCACAGGATAAAACTAACGAGGCAACATTAGCCGAAATATCAAAAGGGAACTTAATGCTAAACATGCGTAATGCAGACCGCGCCTTAAAAACCAGGCTAACGGCTATTAGTACCGATGGCGGCCAAAACTGGGGCGATGTACAAACCGATACCACACTAATTGAACCGGTATGCCAGGGCAGTTTATTGAATTATCCTTTAACAAAAAAGAAATCGGTACTGCTTTTTGTTAATCCCGCAAATAAACTACTCCGTGCCAATGTTACGCTTAGGGCCAGTTTTGACGATGGGCGTACGTGGCCTAAAAGCGAGGTGATCTTCCCGGGGCCATCTGCTTATAGCGATATAGCCGTGTACAATAACAAAGATATTGCTTGCCTGTATGAGGCCGGTACTACAAAGGCTTATGAAGGGATTGCTTTTAAAACAATCAACCTTGCAGATTTTATAAAACAGTAATATAATATATCGATGAAACAAAAAGAGTTATTTAATTATCGGAAGCTGTCAGATGAAGAATTAGTATCTTTCAAAGAAAACGGCTTTTTGGTTATTAAGGGAATTGTAAAAGAGGCGGGCCTGTCACAAATGCGGCAAGAATGTATGGCTGCGTGGGACAAGGAAAAAGAAGGATTTGACCCTAACAAAAGCTGGCTGCAAAACTCGTTGCTGGTAAACATCCATCATCAGGCACCTGCTGTTAAGGATTATTATTTCGATGGGCCGCTGGTTGATATTGCTACGCAGATCATCGGCCCAAACATAAAAGGCGCTACATCACAGCTTACGTTTAAAATGAAGGGTAATACCAAACCTTTCGGCTGGCACCAGGATAATGGCTACGGCGAGTTAGAGCCTTATAATGCCTTAACAACATTAACCGCATTGGATGATACAGACCGTGGAAATGGTTGCCTATGGTTGATACCGGGAAGCCACAAAGAGGGTCAGATAAGGGTTGAACAGGATGAAACGCAGAAAAAGAGCCAGTCGGAAATTGTAGTGAAGGCTGATGATAGCCTGGCCGTACCGATGGAAATGAAAGCGGGTGATGCATTGATATTTAATTGCTGGATGCTGCATAAGTCAGACGGTAATTATTCTACAGATCGCGACAGGCGCATCCTGTTTTTAAGGTATGCGGATGCAGACGCGGTTGAAGTTTACAATAACCGCAAACCACGTTTAGGGCGATTGGTGCGTGGCAATACAAAATTTGAAGAAGTAAGGGCTTTTGAAGCCAACATTTAATACATACAAAACATGAAAATAAAAGGAATTGTTGCAGCAACATTTTCGGCTTATAAGCCAGATGGATCGTTAAATATAGAATTAATACCCGCATTAGTAGATAAGCTGATATCCGATGGCCTTACCGGTGTTTTCATTTGCGGCACCAATGGCGAGGGCCCAAATCTGACTATTGAAGAGCGCATGGCCGTTGCCGAAGCTTACATTAAAGCAGCCAACAAACGTCTGTTAGTATTGGTGCATGTTGGCCATACATCTATCTACGAAAGTAAAAAACTGGCAGCACATGCCGCACAACTAGGTGCCGATGCCATATCATCAGTAGCGGCGTTTTACTTTAAACCAACTACTGTACAAAATCTGGTTGATTGCATGGCCGAGATCGCATTAGGCGCACCAAACCTGCCGTTTTACTATTACCACATGCCAACATTAACAGGTGTGGGTATGGATATGGTTGATTTTTTAAGATTAGGTGAAGAAAAAATACCTAACCTGTCCGGTATTAAATATACCGCTTCAACCCTGCATGAGTACCAGGCCTGCCTAGGCTATAAAAATGGAAAATTTGATGTATTATTCGGCTATGATGAAATGTTGTTGCCTGCCCTGGCAGTAGGCGCACAGGGCGCTATAGGCAGTACCTATACATTTGCAGCCCCGGTTTATCTCCGTGTTATAGAACTCTTCCGTGCCGGAAAGATGGAAGAGGCACGTGCCTTGCAGTCAAAAGTGATCGACTTTATAAGGGCCATTATTAAACACCCATCAATAGCCGCGCAACGTGCCATTGTGAAGATGTTGGGCACCGATTTGGGTAATCCAAGGTTACCATTGGTAGCATTGTCTGACACCGCGTATAACGAGCTAAAAGCTGACCTGGAAGAAATAGGATTTTTTGAATTATTGAAAGTGTATTCGACAGTTAAGCAGATGGCTTAATTTAAGACGTAGCTAATGCAAAATAAAGCCCGGATAATTGGCCATAATGGCTTCAAGTATCGGATACGTCCCAATTGGGGGATACCTAAAACTGGGATGTATCCGGTAAATGATTGCCATGAGATGGTGATGAATAAAAGCGGGCTACTTTATCTGCTTACCAACGAAACCAAGAATAATGTTTTAGTTTACTCCAAAGACGGCCGGGTTATAGATAGCTGGGGAACTACTTATCCCGGCGCACATGGCCTAACCCTGAATAATGAGGGTGGCGAGGAGTTTTTGTATATCACCGATACGGTACGCCATCAGGTTATTAAAACCACGCTGGCAGGGAAAGAACTGATGATACTGGACCACCCTAAAGAGATTGCCCTATACACTTCTGCCAATGAATATAAACCAACCGAAACTGCTATTGCACCCAATGGGGATATTTATGTAACCGATGGGTACGGCCACCAGTTTGTGATACAATATGATAGCAAAGGCAATTACCTGAGCCATTGGGGTGGCCGGGGTGATGGCCTTGAGCAATTTGATTGTGTGCACGGGATAGCTATTGACTATCGCAAAGCCGAGCCTTCATTATTGGTTACATCCCGCAACCATAACGCCTTAAAAAAATTTAGCATGACTGGCGAATATCTGGGCGCGATCCATCTGCCCGGTTCATTTATTTGCAGGCCGGTTATTAGTGGTAAAAATGTATATGGTGCCGTTTTCCGGTCTGAGAATAATCAGAATTTTGGATCGGGGTATGTGACTGTTATTGACGAGAGTGACAAAGTAGTTTCTACACCGGGGGGTACAGAACCTTGTTATATCAATGGCACGCTACAGCCACAAAAAAAGGCCGATAATACCTTTATCCATCCACACGATGTTTGCATTGACGCGGACGAGAATCTATACATACCCCAATGGAACTCGGAGAAAACCTACCCGATAATGTTAGAGCGAATTTAATTATAGACTATAAGCTGAACCAGAGTAATATTTAAGGTTGATCAGATCATTGGGTATTGGCCGCGTATTCCAACAATTGTGTATAGCCAATGCCGTACCTATAGCCGTAGCCTGCGCCATTGATGCGGCATAAACCTCTAATTGCGGGAAAGCTGCCGCCAGTAAATTCATAAACACCGAGTTTTTGCTAAAGCCGCCATCCACAAAAATTCGCTTTACCGGCGTGTCTTTTAACACATAGCCGGTAGATTTTTTTTGCTTGTCTATCAGGTCATGCATTAACTTATAATAGGCAATTACATCCGGTTCGGTTACATTAGTATCATAAGGGATATTACGGTATTTAATAACATCCTGCCCAAACTCTTCGGCAATTTGTTTGATGCCCTGGTCGTACTCATGCCCGCTAAACAGACGCGATGCTTTAACAGGTTTACCTTTGTACTGGATATAATTCAAACAATCATTAGCCAGCTCTTCGGTTGTTAACGGCGATTGGTTAAAAGGATTTAAACTGATGGACCAGGTGCCCGTTGAAAGCAAAATAAAAGGCTCATTAAAACTGGCCAGGTAAGGTATCAGCGCTGCCGAGCTATCATGCAGGCCGATACCGGCTTGATACCAGCGCCCGTTAAAATACGATGGAATTCTTTCATCAGCCGGGGCAATTGGTGCAAGGATTTTATCAAGATCTTCTTGCTTCACCCAGTTGTGATAGTCTTTTTTTTCAAAATCCCATAAGGCGGTATGGCAACCAATGCTGGTCATGTCAGAAAAAGTTTTGCCGGTTAGCAAATAGCTCAGATACTGCGGCAAGTGCAAGGCATATTTGATGCGATCAAACAGCTCAGGTTTTTGATGTTTAATGCGATACAATTGCAAACCCGAATTCAAACTTTCCAAAGCCGGCGAGGCTGTTTTGAAAGCTATCTCCGCCTCGTCGCCGTAAGTATTATAAAATTTCTTTTTGATATCCTCGGGGTAGGGTTTCAGGTAATTGTACAGCGGCGCTACCGGGCTTCCATCTTTATCCAAATAAACAAAGCTAGCACCGTAGGCCGAAAAGTTAATCGCCTTTACTTCAAATTGGTCCAGGCGGCTAACTTCATTCAATGCATCAAAAACCGCTTTTTTCAGCACCTCCAGGTTCTCACAGGCAAAGCCGTCCTCGTCCACGGTCTCATTAAACCTGGCCGAGCGTTCAAAAACAATCTTATAGCTTTCATCAAAAAGAAAAAGCTTTTTATTGGTTTTACCCACATCAAAAACCGCGATAACTGGTATAGGCTTCATGCTATAAACCAGTTGCTACGGTTTTTGCACCTCGTTGTTTAATCAAACTATCGCGCACTCCCCCGCTACGATATAACCCTATCGGGTCCAAAGCACCACCGGCACGTAAACGAGCCTCGGCAATTAACGGACGCACATCAGTACGGTAAGCAGCCTGCAATATCTCCTGCGCTTTTGCCACATCGTTATTTTGCTGCGCATCAACCAATGCCTTGGTATCAACCAATAATGCTTGCGCGTAGGCGATCTTTATAGCCTCTACAGATTGTATAAGGTCCTCAATAGGGTCTTTAACGTTATGCGATGCATCTATCATCCAGCCAATACCCGTAGCGTGATTTAACCCACGGGCATCCATGCCTTCAACCAGTTCATTAAATATCAGGAACAATTGGTATGGGTTAATGCTGCCTACAGTAAGGTCATCATCGCCATATTTTGAATCATTAAAATGGAAACCGGCCAGCTTTTGTTCCATCAGCAATAAAGAAACTATTTGCTCAATATTTGTATTTGGCAGGTGGTGGCCTAAATCAACTAAAGTCAACGCTTTTTTGCCCAGTTTTGAGGCTAATAAATGCGATTGTCCCCAATCGGCAATGGTGGTCGAGTAGAAGTTAGGCTCGAATGGTTTGTACTCGATCCATACTTTCCAATCATCAGGCAGGGCAGCATAAATTTGCTGAAGGCTATCTAACGTATTTTGGAAAGCCTTGCGGAAGTTTAATTGCCCCGGAAAATTTGACCCATCCGACAACCAAACAGACAAAGCGTTTGAGCCCAACTCAACACCGTATTTTATCACTTCGATATTGTGCTGAATAGCCTGGTCGCGTACCGCTTTATCGGTATGATGCAGTGAACCAAATTTATAGCTTAACTCGCCGGGCTGATCCTGGAAAGTGTTTGAGTTTACCGCATCAAAATGCAATCCGTAACCCGAAGCCAAAGCCTTTATCTCATTGGCATTTTTAGGGATATCCCAGGGGATGTGCAGCGATATAGAATTGCTTGAACGGTTTAAGGCATGGATCATACCTACATCGGCAATTTTTTCCTCTAAATTACGTGGCTCACCGCCGCCCGAGAAACGGCCAAAGCGTGTACCGCCAGTGCCTAGGGCCCAACTTGGTATAGCGATGTTAAATGCCTGTAGTTTTTGCAGTACATCGTCTAGTTTATTTACATCCTCGGCAACAAAATCAAATTTGCGCTGGTGGTCTTTTATATGCTGATGATTAAATTCATCAATTTTTTGCTGTTCCATAGTATAATTATCTTACAAATGCAGCGGCAACACCGCCATCAACATTTAAAACATTCCCGGTTGATTTACCTAATAACCCACCCGCAAAAGCAAAGCACGCATTGGCAATATCAACAGGCAATATCACTTCATTTAATAAGGTGCGTTTGGCATAGTAGGCAGGCAGTTCGGCAACGGTTATGCCATAAGCTTTAGCACGGCCTTCGGCCCAGCCACCGGCCCATATATTACTGTCGCTAATTACCGCGTCAGGATTAACCACATTAACACGGATCTTATCTGCCCCTAATTCTGCAGCATTTAGCCTGCTTAGGTGTAGCTGAGCAGCTTTGGCGCTGCCATAACCGGCGTTATTTGGTCCGCTTACTAAAGCGTTTTTACTTACGATATTAATAATATCGCCGCCAATATCCTGTTTCTGCATAACCGCAGTAGCTGCCTGTGTTACCAGGAACTGTCCTTTCACTAATACATCATATATCAGATCCCAGTCCTTTTCGGTATGATCGCCAATGGTTTTGGAGATAGATAAGCCGGCGTTATTAACGATAAGGTCTACCCCGCCGAAGGCTAAGATAGCTTCAGATACGGCACCGGCGATTTGATCTGCCTTAGTAACATCAAGTATCGCTGTAGTATAAGCATCTTTACCAAATAGTTTTTTAAACTCTTCGCCGGCACCTTCCAAACGTTCGGCATTCATATCATTTAGTACTACAACTGCACCTTCTTCGGCAAATTTTTTGGCGATAGCTTTGCCTATACCACCCGCGCTACCGGTAACCAAAGCCACACGACCTGATAAAGCTTTTGGCTTAGGCATGCGTTGTAGCTTGGCCTCTTCTAACAACCAGTATTCAATATTAAATGCTTCCTGTCTTGGTAACGAGGTGTAGTCAGAAATAGCCTCCGCGCCCTTCATTACGTTGATGGCATTGGTGTAAAACTCTGTAGCAACGCGTGCGGTTTGTTTGTCTTTAGCAAACGTGAACATACCCACGCCCGGATATAAAATTACAACCGGGTTAGCATCGCGTATAGCAGGGCTGTTTGGGTGCTTGCAGGTTTCATAATATTCGGTGTACATGGCGCGGTAAGCATCAAACGCCGGCGCAAGGCGGGTTTTAAGCGCTTTAACATCGCTCAGATCTTCGTCCTTACCCAAATCTAATACCAGCGGACTGATCTTAGTTCTTAAAAAATGGTCAGGGCAACTGGTACCAAGCGGAGCTAATCTGTCTAAATCCTTTGAGTTGATAAACTCCAATACCCTCACATCATCCGTAAAATGCCCGATCATATTTTGTTTTGACGAGCAGAACCCGCGCAGTATCGGCGCTAAAGCAACCGCTTGTTTTTTGCGTCCCACTTCGTCCAGGCTTTGTATTTTAGCACCGCCAAAAATTGGTCCTTTTTTACCGTAGTTTTGCTCCAGGTACTCGGCGCATTGCTCTATTACCTCAAGCGTGTTGATATAGCTTTCGTAAGCGGTATCGCCCCAGGTAAATAACCCGTGCGACCCTAACATGATACCACGGATACCCGGATTAGCATCTAAGCAGGCTTTTAATTGAAGGCCCAACTCAAAGCCCGGTTTTTGCCATTCAACCCAGCCTATTTTACCTTTAAAAAGATCGGCAGTAATTTGTTTGCCGTCTTTTGCTGCTGCGATGGCGATTGCCGCGTCGGGGTGCAGGTGGTCAATATGTTTAAAGGGTAAAAATCCGTGTAGCGGGGTATCTATAGATGGCGCTTTCGATGCAAGATCATAAATGGTATGGTTAAACAATTCTACCATTTCATCCTCATGCTCCAACCCACGGTAAACGTTTTTAAGGCTGCGCAATTTATCTACATATAAAGCCGCTAACCCGCTTTTTTTCAACGTTCCAATGTCACCGCCCGAACCTTTGATCCACATTACTTCTACCGACTCGCCGGTAAGCGGGTCCTTCGCCATTGCTTTGCAGGAGGTATTGCCGCCGCCGTAGTTGGTTAACCGCAAATCGGCACCTAAAAGGTTTGAACGATATATGAGCAAAGCCACTTCATCACTGGCCAGCTTTGCAGCTTCCGCATCGTCCCATAAATAGCTTACGTACTTAAAATTTGTTTCTTTGATAGACATTATTTACTCGTTTTGTGTTGATCGTATTATTATTTAATTGCTTGAATTGCTGCTGTTTTTGGTGCTTCTTTATCCTTTAAATTATTGCCATAGCCAACCAAAACAACCGATAGTATAATGGTTACAATCCCGATGATAAGGGTTGTAAATGCTTTGTTGCTTACGGCTTTCCACTCTTTTAATACTATGCCCCACATATTGGCTACCAATATAATAAAGGCCATGTGCAGTATCCAAGAACTGGCACCGTTGCCTAATTTACTTTCGCCCATGCCGTAAAAAAAGAATTGTAAGAACCATGTTGTACCGGCTAAAGCCGAGAAGATATAATTCTTTAGTAATGGCGTTTTGCTATCAGTATAGTTACCAAATGTTTTGTTACGGGCATTTAATATCATACACCAGATAAAGTTGGTAGTTAAACCTCCCCAAAGTATTACGATATAAGTAACGTTGTTTTTGTATAGGAAATTGGCGCTGTCTGTAATATGGTTAGCTTCTCGCCAGGCGGCGTTAGCTGCATTAGCCATATCCGCGCCGGCATCAATACCGAAAGCGAAACAAGCGCTTAATACACCCGATACAATGGCTACAAAAATACCCATACCGAAACGATAATCTTTATTTTCGTTAGCTACCGCGCCTTCTTTGTTTAGATCGCGCTCTTTTAAAGTGCCTGCACGGCCGCAAATTACGATGCCGATAACGCAGATAAATATACCAACCAACACCAATTGCCCCCAATGGCTTGAAGCCAACATGCCAATGCTATCCTTGCCTGCTTTTGGTGCAAATTCATAATACACAGCCGGAACCAATGCGCCAAATACCGAGCATAAACCCAATATAATGGTACTGCCTAATGATACGCCCAGGTAGCGCACGCCTAAACCGTATGTTAAGCCACCTATCCCCCATAATAAACCAAAGAAATAAGTTAACCCAAGTATACCGCCATTAGTAGCCTTAATGATCTCCATAAAATGTGGAACGGTTAAATAAGCCGCCAATGGTGGAACGATCAGCCACGAGAATATCCCGCCAACTATCCAGAAACTTTCCCAGGCCCAGCCTTTAACTTTTTTGTAAGGGATATAAAAACTACCCGAGGCAAAACCGCCGATAAAGTGAAAAATTACACCGAAAATTACTTCCATATTTTTAAATTATTGCATTAATGTGCTAAAATGATAATTGCCTGAACCAACGTTTACGGCAGTATAACCCGCTATTTGATCAGCTGCTTTTGTAACCGGTTTGCCGTTTTCGGAAACCGCGTTGTCACCTTTTGTTGGTACGTAAATTGTAGCGGTGGTATTTGCGGGGATAGTTACATTCAGCGTTAAGTTACCTCCCTCAACTTTCCAATGTGAGCTTGCTTTGCCGTAAGGCGTTTCATAATCTGCAGCTACTGTAGTTAAATTACCGCCGATAGTTGGTTTTATAATGATGCCTTTATACCCCACCTGGTCTGTTTTGGTATCAAGGCCAGCAACGGTGCGGTACATCCAATCGCCAATGGCGCCGTAGGCATAGTGGTTGTATGAGTTCATGGACGGAACTTCAAAAGTACCGTCGGTTTTAATGCCATCCCATCTTTCCCAAATAGTAGTTGCGCCCTTTTTTACGGGGTATAGCCATGATGGGTAGGTGTCTTGCAATAACAATTTAAAAGCCACATCCGAATAGCCAAAACGACTAAGCGCACTGCATAGATATGGTGTACCTAAAAATCCGGTAGTTAAGTGATTACCATAACGCCTAACGTTATCCGCCAATCTTTGTGCGGCTTGTTGCCTCAAATTTTCTGGCAACATATCAAATTGCAGTGCAAGTGTATAGGCCGTTTGTGTGTCTGATGATATTAAACCATTTGGCGTAACATATTCTTTCAAATAAGCCGCCTTAACATCGCCTAACAGTTTTGTATAAGTTGCTTCATCTACCGAGTTGCCTAAAACCTTAGCGGCATTAATAAGCAATTGGGTTGAATAAGCGTAAAAGCATTGCGCTATTAAATATTTACTGGTGATAGCCGCGCTGCCGTCATTGTCATCATTCTTGGTATAAAACAACCAATCGCCAAAGTGGCCGCCGGTGTTCCAAAGGTTATTATGACTGCGATTTTTCATGCAATCAACCCAGGCTTTCATGCTGCTGTATTGGTTGGCCAGGATCTCTTTATCGCCATAAGCCAAATACATGTTCCACGGAACAATAGTTGCTACGTCAGACCAACCCGCGCTGCCACCACCGCCTGATGGTTTGCCATTATCAAAAGCATCAGGTATAACATGTGGCACGCTGCCATCAGCAAACTGATCTAAGGCAACATCTTTTAACCATTTGGCAAAGAAATTATGCGCGTTCATGTTATAAGTAGCCGTGCGCGAAAATACCTGCGCGTCACCTGTCCAGCCCAAACGTTCGTCACGTTGTGGGCAATCGGTTGGGATATCTAAGAAATTACCTTTTTGTCCCCACTGTATATTATGCTGTAACTGGTTGATCATGGGGTTTGAGCAGGTAAAGCTACCCGTTGCCGGCATGTCAGAGTATAGCGCTATCGCTGTAAAATCCTCCGGCTTAATATCACCCGGATAGCCCTCTATCCTGATGAACCTAAACCCCTGCCAGGTAAATTGCGGCTCGAATGTTTCTTCGCCACCGCCTTTAAGTATAAACGTATTTTGTGATGTGGCCGAGCGTAAGTTTTCGGTGTAAAAATTACCGGCTTTGTCTATTACCTCGGCATGCGATATAACAATCTTGTCGCCGGCTTTGCCGCTAACTTTAAACTTTACCACACCTACCAGGTTCTGGCCAAAGTCTATAACTTTTTCGCCTTTAGGTGTAGTGAATATCTTTAAGGCTTTAAAAATTTCGTGTTTCCTTACCGGCTCATTAACCGTAGCTATCAGGTTGCTTTTTGAATAATTTTGAACAGTTACAGCGGTCCATTTGGCATCGTCAAAACCGGGTGACGACCATCCTTTTTGTTCCATTCGGCTATCTATGACAGATCCTAAATATATCTCGGCAGAACGTACTTCGCCGGTTGATGTTTTCCAGCTATCATCGGTACCAATTATAGCTTTTGTACCATCTATATAAGTTATGTCTAACTGTAATAATAAAGCTATATCCGTACCATATATGGCATGCTTGTCGCCAATGCCATAAAAACCACGGTACCAACCACTGCCTAATGATGCACCTACGGCGTTAGCGCCAGGCTGTAGCAGGTTAGTAACATCATAAGCCTGGTATTGTAAGCGTTTATTATAGCTGGTATAGCCGGGTGTAAGGTAAGCATCGCCAACGCGATGGCCGTTTATATGGGCCTCATATAAACCATGCGAGGTAATATAAGCGGTTGCCGATTTTATTTTTTTGGCGACAGTAAACCCTTTTCTAAACATCGGGCTTGGCTTTGATGCCTCTTCTTTACCGCTTGGGCTTATCCATTGGGCTTTCCAATCAGCAGGCGATAACAGGCCCATTTGAAAAGAAGCCGTGCTCCAACCGGAAGCCTTGCCTTTATTATCCCAAACCCTAACCTGCCAGGTATATTTTTGGCCTGACTGTAAAGGGCTGCCTTTATAAGTAATGTACATGGATTGGTCACCTGCTATTTTGCCCGTGCTCCAAACCGAGCCCTTACCTGCTTCTGATACTTTGATCTCGTAAGCGGTTTGCATTACATTGCGCGCGTTACCGGCATCTAACTGCCAGCTAAATCGCGGGGATGGCGCGTCAACGCTGTTAGGGTTGGGCAGGTTCTCTGTCATTAAACGTTGAACCTTAACTTGCGCCATGGATATTTGCACGGCAAGCAGGCCAAGAAATAAAAAGAAAACTTTTCTCATTGTTATTTAAAAAAGGATGTATAATTGGTTAAGGCAAGTTAACAAAAATGATTTTGGTTAACCATCACCTACTGTCCTATTATTTAAGATGAAAAATTATCTAAAAATTATTCAGATAGATGAGCATTCTATTACGCCAAAGTACTTGCAGATATGTAACAGTATATTGCGTGGCATTGAGGAAGAGAAGATAGAAAAAGACGATATTTTACCTTCGATAAATGATTTGAGCATCGCGTTAGAAGTTGCCCGTAATACCATAGAGCGGGCTTATAAAGAATTAAGAAAATACAATGTTATCAACTCGGTTGCGGGCAAGGGGTACTTTATAAGCAACACGCAGTTTAACCAGCCCATAAAGGTTTTACTGTTGTTTAATAAGCTAAGCAGCCATAAAAAAATTATTTACGATGCTTTTGCTGAAGTGTTGGGCAGTAATGCCGCCATTGACTTCTATATCTATAACAGCAATTTCAACTTCTTTAAAAAACTGCTTACGGGTAATATCGATCATTACTCGAAGCTCATCATTGTACCGCATTTTATCGAGAATACAGAGAGCGCCCGCGCGGTGATCAATAACCTGCCAAAGGATAAGCTGATATTGATGGACAGGCTGGAAAATATCACCGGCGATTTTGGCGCTGTTTATGAAAACTTTGAGCAGGATATTTATGACGCGTTAACGCAACTTTTAGATAAGCTGAGCAAGTACCATACTCTAAAGATCATATTCCCCGAGCATAGTTATTATCCTAAGGAAATATTAAAGGGCTTCATTAACTTTTGCAGGCAGTATGCTTTTGAGTATGCCACCATCCACGAGTTAGCCAACGAAACTTTACAATCAGGCACGGTCTATATCAACTTAATGGAGAAAGACCTGGTCGAACTGGTAGAAAATATCATCAGCAGTAAATTAAAGATAGGCCAGGATATAGGCGTAATATCCTACAACGAAACCCCGCTAAAAAAGATTATTTTGAACGGTATCACCACCATATCAACCGATTTTAAAATGATGGGAGAGAAAGCAGCAGAAATGGCGTTGAATAACACCAAAGAGCATGTGGCTATACCGTTTAAGGTTACGCTGCGCGATTCGTTGTAATATGAAAAATAAAAAAAACGTCATCGCGAGCGTAGCGATCTCTGCGCGATAGATATACGTGAGAAGATTCGCTGCCTGGCGTGTAGAGATTGCCACACTCGTTCCTCGTTCGCAATGACGTAGTGGTGATCCGGCTCTACAACGCCTTACTCAACCCTTCCCACTTAACCACCCATGATCCGTCTTTTGGCCAGCCCGGCTGCTGCACATTTTTGTCGCCGTTCCAGCCTGCTGTCATCATAGCTACCGCATATAACAGGCCACCGTTTGATGGGAAATAAGGGTATGGGTTACCGCCGCCAACAAAGCCATGCTCATCAAAACCAAATTTAGGCGATGGATGTAAAAGCATTTTCACAGCGTCTTCTGGGTGCCCTAATCGTGCGGCGCTCATAGCCATCATCGGGAAATCCCAGCCCCAGCATTTATCCCAGATCCAAACATCCTGTACCTTTTGATAGGTTTTTTCCATGATAGCCATGTTAACACCATTGCCCGGTAAAACACCATATATCCCCATCAAGGCCGGATGCTCGTAATTAAACTTGGTCCACGGGTTTTCTATGTTCTCCCATTGCTCATACAAGCTGTCTTTCATTGGTATTGGCGATAGGTTTTTCATCACCTTATCCCAGTTAGCATTGGGTTTTAATTTTAAGCGTTTGCGCCATTGCTGAGCCGTTTGCAGGCCAAACCGCCAGTAAGAAAGATCGAATGCCGGGTTTTCAGTCGTAAAAATATCATTGTTTTCAGAAACCACGCGTATTGGCGGGCCCAGCACATATTGTTTACGGGCCGGGTCAAAAAACGCGTAGGTTGATAAAAAATTTGCGGTTTGCTCAACAACGTTATCCCATTTCTTTAAAGTTGCCAGCGTTGGATGCGCCTTGTAATCCAGTTCGGCAAAAAATATAGGGTGCGGTTGCTGCCATACCAGGAAAGCATGATTTTTGCCATCGGGCCACTCTTCACCGTTAAATAGGTTAGGACATTTTGGCCAGCGTGCGCCCAGGTAACCCTGCCTGGCTGCCCGTTTCATGGCATATTTTAAGTTGTCGTTATAAACATGCAGACTGTTGTTCAGCTCGGGCCAGCGGTTCCATAAAGCGTAGTGGGCCGCGTGCCACCAATACATTTCGTAATGCGCGCGGCCAAACCAGCTATTGCTAACCAACCCGGTTTCCTGCGGTGGATATTTACCAGACGCGTTAATAGCCATATCATACTGCGATAGCACGATGCGTCTTTCTAACTCAAACCAACGCGTGTCTTTACTTGCCGATAGGTCAATGACGCCACCGCTTTTCCAAAACGTTAACCAATGCGCCGTGCTGCCGGTAACAATCTGCGTGAATGATGGTAACTGGTAATTAATTTTTGTCGGCGAAAAATCAAAAACATATTCTACAGTCGAGCTTGAATTGTTAGGCGATATAGTGTAGCGATGTTCTTTTTGTTTTGTTACAGTACTGTTACCCGTCCATTGGCAGGCAACCTGGTAAGCAATGCTATCTAACGTCCTGTCGAACAAAACGCTGTTTTTACCGGTATTTGTTAATTGTGTTTGATGTGCTGTTGGCTTTTTATAATCAGAGGCATTGCTAAATATGGTTAAGTTGCCATACGGGAAATCAATAAACAGACTAAGTTTGCCTTGTTTTAACAGGTTCGATTCTATCTTAAAACCTACTATATCTCTATTACCATCGCAAGTGGTTATAACCGTTACGTCCTCGCCTTCAACAGTGAACTTGCTTTCGGCAATGCCCGTCCAAAGGTTTAAGTGCTGGGTAGCGTTCTCAAAGTCTTTTACTTGTGCGATGGTTCCATCAGCCTTTTTTATCTCCATACCTATCCTGCCCAAATTAATACGGTGCGGGTTGCTTGACAGCCAGCCCCCCATTGCAGCCTGGTTTGGGTCGGCCATTTCGTAAGGAACCATGCGGCCGTGTGTATCTAATAATGTCTTTTTAAACGATGTGGAAGTTAAACCCGCCGGCGGTTTAACGCTGTTCCATCCCCAATGTGATAACGTAGGGTATTTATCACTAAAGGATTGCATCCCCGTCACATCAAAATTATACGCAAAGCTGCCGTTGCCGACTTGTGTTGGACCAGACATTTTTGTGCCCTTTATAAATATATCATGGCGGTTAACCAGCGCTTTACGATCAATGGTCCCGGTCTTTAATTGTTGTGCGGTGGTGCCAATAGTTAAAAACAGGCATACAACAAAAATTGGCGCAGCAATATTGCGCAGGCGGCTAAAGGGTTTCATAAATGGACTTATTGAATTGGTTTACAATAATATGGTTATTTCAAAGATGAACATTGCGAAATTAATAACCTTCCTCATCTATCTGATGGTGGTTTTTGTATTTAATTTGATACGCGGTGCAAAAATCAAGCATTGTTATATATATTAGTTTTCTAATAACCAACCAATTAAAAACTCTATAATAATACCCTATATGAACCCCAAAAAGAGTGGTTTCTTGCTTGCGCTTTTACTGACAAGTGCTTTTACTTATGCACAAAAGAAGGTTGTAAAAACGTATTCGGCCAATAAGTTAGTTATTGAAAAAGGCGATGCTTTATTTCAAAAAAACTGCGCCGAGTGCCATAACTTCAGGCAGCGCGGCATTGGCCCTGACCTGGCCGGTATTACTGCCGAGGCATCTTACACTTATTTGAGCATGTTGATAGCAAACTCGCAAGCGGTTATAAAAAGCGGTAATAAACGGGCTACAGCTTTGTTTGCCGAGTTTAAAGTACCTATGCCTGCGCATCCACAGTTAACCCCTTCTGATCTTAATGCGTTACTGTCTTTCATCAACACCCATAAAACAGTAACCGAGGCTTATGTAAATACTACCGATCTCGGCGCACCTGTTAAAGACCCAATGCCGACCAAGATTGCCAAGGCCGGCTTAACCTTAAAGCTGGAAGAATGGGCGACCGCGCCGGCAACATCAACCAAGAATCCGCTGACACGCATTAACCAAACCTATATTTTAAAGACCGATAAGGGCAACCGCCTATTTATGCTCGATATGCGCGGTAAGCTGTACGAGATAAAAAACAAGCAGTTTAACGTAGTGATGGACATGGCTAAAGAAAAGCCAAAACTGATGACCGAGCCGGGGTTAGGTTCTGGTTGGGGTACGTTTGCATTTCATCCCGATTTTTTGAAGAACGGGTTAATGTACACCACCCATACCGAAAAGAAAAACTCGGCCCCGGCTGATTTTGCTTATGCCGATTCTATACCCGTTGCCGTACAATGGATAGTTACCGAATGGAAAGTTAAGGACCCAACAGCCGCCGTTTTTGAAGCTACCCCGCGCGAACTGTTCAGGATGAATAATCCATCGTTAATGCACGGTATGCAGCAAATGATATTTGACCCAACGCTTAAACCCGGCATGCCAGGCTATGGCTTGCTGTATATTGATCTGGGCGATGGCGGTTCGGCAGAGACAGGCTATCCGTGGCTTTGTAATGGGTCGACAGAGCCGAGAGGTTCAGTACTGCGTATAGATCCAATAGGCCGCAACAGCCGCAATGGTAAATACGGTATACCTGACAGTAATCCCTGGGCCAAGACCGGCGACCCTAATGTTTTGGGCGAGGTATATGCCCGAGGTTTCCGTAACCCTAATAAAATTACGTGGACGCCCGATGGCAAAGTATTGGTTGCCGACATTGGTTTTAGTAACGTAGAGGAAATTAACATTCTGAAACCCGGCCTTAACTACGGCTGGCCCGCCCGCGAAGGCACGTTTGTGCTAACCTTTAACGGTAAAAAAAGCGGTATCTATAAATTGCCTGCGTATGATGACCCTAAATACACCTACCCTGTTGCCGAGTATGATCATGACGAAGGCAACTCTATAGCCGGTGGCTTCGTTTATACGGGCGATATAGCCGCATTAAAAGGCAAATATATTTTTGGTGATATTTTAATAGGTAGGGTTTTTTATGTTGAAAATGCCGATCTGAAATTGGGCCATCAATCAGTCATTAAAGAGTTCGACCTGCAGTTTGGCGATTTAAAATCAACCTATTTAGACCTGGTAAAAAATAAAAAAGCCGACATTCGCTTTGGCCTTGGCGAAAACAACGCGTTTTACATTTGGGCCAAAACCGATGGTAAAATCTGGCAGATAAAAGATTGTGTCCCTAGCTTATAAGTGATATGGAAAAAGAAACTAAAACAGGCCTATCCCGCAGGGATTTTGTACAAAGTAGTTTGGCTTTAGGTGCCGGTGCAATGATACCGTCAATGCTGGCAAACAACGCTTTTGCCGCTCCCATAAAACCTAAGAACGATATGTTGGTAGGCATACAGGTTGGCGCTATCTCTTTTATAGACGAAGGTGTTAACAAGGTTTTGGATAATATCCAGGAAAGCGGACAGATCAACACCTTGTTCCTGGCTACTTTTACTTATGATAGCGGTATCGCAGGGAGGCAGATCCAGGGCTATCCATTCCCGGATCATGGTAAATTGGAATATCAGGATCTAAAGGGCGGAAACTATGCTACACCTCATCCGCAGTTTTATAAGAACACTATTTTAAAAGAAACCAAAGCGCCGGATCATGGCGATTGGGATATGCTGGCGGCAGTTATCCCCGAAGCAAAAAAACGCGGACTGAAAACCTATGTTTTTAACCAGGATAGCTTTACCTGGCATAAAGATGTACCCAATATTGCCAAGCTACAGGAAACCGGTATTTATGGCCAGCATGTACAAAGCTGCTGCGACCTGAACCCCGATTATATCAACTTTATAAGCGGTATGACCAAGGATATTTGCTCAAGCTATGATATTGATGGTTTGATGTGGAGCTCTGAAAGGCAGGGTCCGTTTAATAATGCGATCGCCCCCTTTAGAGGCGAAAAACCAACAACAAGGATAACCTGCTTTTGCGAACATCACCGCAAGGCTGCCAAAGCGCGTGGAATTGATGTGGACAGGGCATTAGAGGGCTATTTGAAACTGGTAGACTTTACCAGAAAATCAACCCAGGGCCAGCGTCCTATTGATGGTTATTTCGCCGAGTTTTGGCGCATCTTGACCGATTACCCGGAGATATTGGCTTACGAAAAATTATGGACCGATGGTAACCATGCTACTTACGCTAATGTATATAAATCGGCTAAAGAAGCTAAGCCTTCTATACAGGCGGGATTCCATATCTGGCACTCTAATAGTTTGAGTCCGTTTACCAAGGCCGAGATGCCTTACGAGCGTTTGGCTTATGCCGATTTTATTAAGCCGGTTATTTATAACATAGTAGGCGGCTCGCGGTATGCGGGTTATATCAACTCAAATGCCTCAACCGTTTTTGGCGACTTGTCAAAAGAGGAATACCTGAAACTGAACAATCGCTTTATGAATTACCAGGACATGGACCTAGCCACTTTAGGCAAAGAAGGCATGCCACAAGATTATGTAGCCAAAGAAACCAAACGAGCGCTGGATAGTGTGCAAGGCAAATGCAAGATCTACGCCGGGCTGGATATCGATATCCCCAACGCTGCCAAAAATAAGCAAACCACGCCCGAGGATGCTTACCGCTCAACCATGACAGCTTTAAAAGCCGGGGCCGAGGGTATCATCTTCGCGCGTAAATATTCTGAAATGAAATTGCCAAATATAGCAGGTGGCGGCAAAGCGGTTAAGGATTTTTTTGCGGGGAAGGGGTAGGTTTGAACGCGCGCCGTTGACTCACCCGGTCTACGCTTCGCTGGATCACCCTCTTCGCTGCGCGGAAAGAGGGCTATTTATTTGTGAACTTTTGCCCTCTTTACCGCTTGGTGGCTGTTGCGCAACCAGGGCATTATTTATTAGAAAGGCAGCATATTCAATTTATCTGAGTTAGCTATCTTTTTACTGCGGCATCAAAGTATAGTCCGTCAATAAACATTCTATGACGGTTATAGCCTTGTAGATACCTTTGTTTATTTCACTTTTTATTGCATTAATGTTATCATGGATGCGCCGTGGCCTATAGTTCAATAGTTTTTTGATGTTGTAAGCAATAGCAGCCATAGTTAAGCATTTATTTGCCTGGGCCAGGCCTCTTGAATTAACTTTCTTTATTGCATGATTGCCAACAAGCGATCCGATCACCGGTTCAACCGTACTCTGGCGTTTCTTCATCATATGGTTCGCCTTCCTGGTTTGCATTCTTACGTGCATCCGCTCAAAATAAGGCCTGTAGATAGTCACATTTATGGCCATTTCTTGTTTATCACCTATGCAACTGTCTTTAAAAGGGCATCCCATACAAAGCTTACGGGTTCTTCTGTAACGCTTTTTATCATTGTAGGTTCCCTGCAAGGTTAATGCTTTTCCATTTTTGCATTCATAATAATCACCTTCTGCATGGTAGATAAAGCCTTCGTGGTCGTAGTGGAAAGTTCCTGTATTGGGAATAAACCCGGTAATACCCATCGCTTCAAGTGTTTTCAATGTTTTGCCGCTGCTATAGCCTCTGTCAGCTACCACTTCCTGCAGGGCAATATCATGCTCTTTTAGATTGCTCACTACATGTACAAGCATGCCGGGTAAACATTGGTTATCTTGTTTGTCAGCGCAAAAGGCTTGCACATGGGTAATTATATGGCTGGCTGTGTCTACGCTAACCTGTCCTAGATAATTCAGATCCGGCATCTTGCCCTTCTTGGTGGATAAGCGTGCATCAGGGTCAACCGGGCTGTAATGTGTTTTTGCTGTGGGATGAGGCTTCTTTTCAGTACCCTGATCGTTTTTGTCTTTATCATCCTCTATAACACCTTGATTTACCGGTGCTTCCTGATTTGCATCCAGTTCCTTTCCATAATCACCGGCATCGTCCAATATGGCTTTTTCAACCATACTATCCATAGCAGCATTTGCTTTTATATATACACTATCAATTGCCTGTCTTCTGCCCGATACCATACCCTTATCAATACATTGCTTCAATACTTTTTTAAACAATTCTGTAAATACATGCGCTCCATATAATTGCCTTGTCCTGCTTAATGTGCTGTGCCATGGCAGTTCCTCATCCAGGTCATAACCAATAAAGTACCGGATGTCCAGGCGTAACCTCAGGGCATTTATAATGCGGCGGTCGCTGTTCATATTTTCTAAGTATCCCGCCAGTATTAACTTCATAAAAACCACCGGATCAATACTCTTTTGACCCTCCGAACCATAATATTTAGCCGTTGACTTGTATAAAAAGTTAAAATCAATTACTTCATTTAACCGCCTGTACAAATTATCAGCAGGAACATGGTCTGATAGCTGAAACTTGATGAATAGCTTTTTCTGGTAGTTTTTTTTTCCTTGCATGAACTAATTTACTTATTCCCCTAAAACTATTCAAATAACCTTATTAACACCTGTTGGTTGTGCAACAGCCACCTTGCGGAAGAGAGGGTCGCGCTCGCAGAGTCGCGGGGTGAGCCTATGCCGATAGGTTTACGCGACTTAGACAAAAATTGATGAACATTAACTTATATTTAACCGATGATAAAACTGATTAAAATGCTTAGAATTAAAGCTGTATGCTTTCTTTTGTTTAATTTGTTCGTTACGCCATCCATGGCCCAGATCAAATGGCCGTCCGGCCAGCTGCTTCCGTCCTTCCCGGCGCCTGCGCAGGTCCAGGATTTAATTATTCTCCCCCGTCAAAACTCTCCTTACGCATCCGCAGAACAGTACCTGTTTGCTTCGCTAAAGGGTATCGTAAATAAAACTAAACCCCGTATATTTTCCTATGAAGGTAATGCTTCCGGCGAAGGGCCGCATACTTGGCTACAGTCCCTGGGCTTAAGCTGGTCTGAACCTGCCGACAAATGGGACCTGATCGCTAAATACCGGAGTGAAATTTCGGGCCTGATCGTTTATGATACCGCCCAAATACATACCATCAACCTGGCCACCGTACTTGCAAAAAGCAAAGGCGCACTGATAGCCTCGCCATTATTGCTATCTAAATTAACCGCTCCTCCTTATAATTTGCCGGTATTGCTTGATCTTAGGGGAAAATTTAGCAGTAAGCTGGAAGTTTATCAGTCGCTATATAATACCTATTGGCCAAAACTTGATCACCGTTTATTGATCGGGCTAAACCCTAATGCGCATAAAGCAGCGCTTCGCGAATATGCGGTAGCGTTGGGTGTTGCAACAATATGGCTCGATCCTAAAGTAGCCGGTGAAAGTGAATTGCTCGACAAATTTCTATCTTCCATGTCTCCCGGTTCACCCTATATGGGCTGGTGGCCAGAGGAAGCGCCGGGGGTTACAAGAGCTTCTAAATATGGCATCGCAACCATCGCAAGCGATTGGTGTTTTAACCTGACGGTATATAGTGGTACATCAAGGAAAATAAATATCAAACCCATACCCCCAAAACCGGCACTCCAAAATAAGATCTATGTTGCGTTTATATTGAGTGATGGGGACAACTTACAATTTTTAGAACATGCCATGCGTAAGCTTTGGGATAATCCCGACCGGGGTGCTGTCCCCATGGGTTGGACGGTGTCGCCTGCCATGCTGGATGCCATGCCTGGCGTACTTAATTATTATTATCAAACATCCACCATTAATGATAACCTCATTTCCGGGCCTTCCGGCTATGGTTATACCTATCCTAATACCTGGTCTGATGAAAAACTGCTCAAACAGTTTGTTTCTAAAACCCAGGACTATACTAATCGTGCTGGTCTGCGGGTAATCACCATCTGGAACACTATCACCGGCGGTATCAACCCAAATGTCGGGCAGATGTATGCCACCCAGGCAAAATCGTTGCTTGGTGTAACTGCACAAAACACCGGTGGCGGGCTCACTGTCTATAATGATAGCTTACCGGGAATGGCACTTGGCTGTAACTACTGTACAAATGAACAGGCGATGAAAGATCATATCGCCAGGGCCGCCGCCGGTTGGGATAAAACCTCGCCGCGGTTTGTCATCATACAGGCACAGCCCTGGAAGGGTGTAACGCCTACAAGTTTTAAAAATGTGGCTAATTCATTGAGTGAAGACTATGTAGTTGTTCGCCCCGACCACCTTTTTCAGCTTCTTCGCGAGGACAAGGGCATGGTAATTAATCCAAAATAGGGGGCGTTTGTGCCGGGGATGGAGTAAAAAAGCAATGGCCCTGTGCGACAGCAAAGGGGCACAAGAATTCAACAAAAACCATTCATGCCCCGTAGGGGCTACCTGTTTGTAGAAAAACAATAATTAATATCTAATTGCCCTGTTAAGGGCTACCCAATTAGGCGAAGTGTTGCCGCCTACGGGGCAAAAAAATAATATTGCTATAATAGGCTACAAACAGGTAGCCCCTATGGGGCAAAGGCACAGTTAATAGGGTGAAAAGCAACTATTTTGCCACCCTGAAACCACTACGCTTCGAAATAAAAAAATTTGGATGAAGGGATGCCAACATACTTTCTTTGTAGTTGGCACCTATCTTTAAGAAGAAATTGTTTTCTAAGATGACATAATCGCGATCAACCGAGCGGATCTTTGACTCATTGACAAGATATGATTTATGAATGCGCAAAAATGACGCGTTTGATAACTTTTGCTCCGATTCCTTCATGGTTAAATAAGTGACATATTTGCTTTTTTCGAGGTAAATGGTCACATAGTTTTGGCAAGCCTCAACATAAAAAATATCATCATGATTCAGGCGGATCATCTTTCCTTTTGCTTCGCTTTGAATATAAAAATGCCGGGATAGGTCATTTTGGGGCGCCGGGTATTTGCCGGATCTTACTTTATTCAAAGCGCGGTTCAACTGCGTTAAACTTATTGGGTTGATCAGAAAATCGACAGCCTTATAGTTGAACGCCAGCACCGCATCTTCCTCAGATCGGGAGGTAATGATCAGTGAAGTGTGATTTGTTATTAATTCGGGCAGATTGCTTTGATGGGCCGCGCACACTTCAATATTTACGATCACAGCATCCGGAAATCGGTCTTTTTTAAGAATTTCCTCTAAAGCAATATTCGGGTCTGCTTGACTGCCTGCCAGTATAAAATCTGTATGATGATGTAAATGGTTGGCTATGCTATTCACTGCTGCGCTTTCTTCGATAACGTACAATGAAAATGTTTCCGTTTTGGCAAGATGAGATATCATGACGGTAAAATTGGTTTAGGTGTTGGTCTTAGGGCTAAAACTAATCATTTTATACGGATTTTTTTTAATAAAGTTACTTCGTAGGCGAAAATTAAGCAGATATAATTTGTATACTACCAGTGGTTTGGTAAATAAATTTGACGATATACCGGCAACCTTGTGTAAAGCCGATAGGTAATTATTGCTTATTGAGGTTTGGTGTATGCAAAAAGCCATTTCGTCATGCCAAACCTTGTTCTTCATGTAATAAAATAAAAACGAATTTACATTTTAGTTAATATTGGATAACTAAAAATTAAAAACCAAAAAATCATGGAAAAATTAAACAGTACTATCGAAAAGGCTACTATGTCAAAACTGAGCCCTGTTACATCAGTAAACAGGAAATTTCTTTACAGCTTATGCGCTGCATTATTTTTGCTTACCTGTTCATTATCAACCAAAGCTCAAAGATACTATATTGGCACCCAAGCTGATCCTGATACTCTGACTTTCGGCTATGATTATACCCAATACCAAAACCATAAGCAAACGAGTGCGTGTACTTCGTGTTCTCCTCTTACTGATGCGTATGAACCCAATCCCGCCAATCCCGGTCATTCCGGTACTGATAAGTGGATCGAGATAACTTTAAAAGATGATGGTTACTTAACCATACACGGTGGTACTTCTGATTTTGATAGCGTTTTCTATTTGTTTGACTCCAGCATGAACCCAATTACCTCCGGTGATGATGGCGACGGCTCTGGGGATAACAATGGCCACAACTTTTTGCAACCCGTAATCCAATATTACGCGAGTGCCGGTACTTATTACTTAATAGTAGACGGTACCGACAAATATGGTTGGGCAACGAGTGGCTCCGTAGGTATTGACATTACTTTAACTCACTTTTAATGTGAACTCCTAAAAAAGGTTGACTATTTTTGATGATACAAAAGTTGTTAAAAGAGGCCGTCTCATAAGTCAATTATGAGGCGGTTTTTTGTTTTGATACTTTGATCGATATTAACACACAGCTATAACGATATCCCTCTTTTCCAGGGGATGAAGTCGTCCTGACCCAATTGTACAGATTTAGGTTGCACAACCCCCTCCTTGGGTGACGTTGTAAATAAATTTTTTAACTCACTTTCCTGAGAAGAAAGCGCAATAAAGTTCCTTAAATCTGAAATGATTTTTAAGTTTGCTGACATACCGCCTATACCGCTAAGCGTTTCCCCCACCGCAAAGTTTAGCCCTTTGGCACCAATAATACGATTTGCCCCCGGTGATTGGCCAGGTGGCTGGTGCGGCTCATTAAAACGTTAAGGCGGTTTCTATGCGGTTCTTTTTCAAAATCTTCTTCTGATACACTGGCGTGTCGTGTAAACCAATCTGCCGGTTGCAGGCTGTCAATATGTGCCGAAAATTTGTTGTTAACTGCATGCCATTGCGCTCTTAACTGGCTAACGGGCGGAAGGTCGGCAATTGCTTTATCGGGGGCTTCAATAAAAACAGGTCGAAGTTCGGGATATGATGGGTCTTCAAAACGAAGTAATGCCAACAATTGGTCGTGCACGGCAACTAAATGCCCTAATAAATAAATGCCGCGATTTTTTCCCGGCGATATTTCATTAAGCAGCTCCTCGTCAGATATTTTATCCAATGTGTTATTGGTGAATTTAATTTGCTGGTTCCAGCCGTCGACTGCCATTTTTACAAATAGTTGTTGTTGATCCATTGCTCTTGGTTTTAGTGGTTAAGATTTAATCAAATTAAACCTTTTGCAACGGGAGTTTTATCGGCAGAAAGTAAACAAATCACCAAATATCACGCTAACGCTCGCAATGCAGCGCGGAGCCTTGGAAAAACGCGCGCCGTTTACTCACCCTGACATCGCTTCGCTCGTCATCCCTCTCTTCGCCTTTGGCGGAAA
>DHIR01000044.1:14299-18321 GCA_002403905.1 Mucilaginibacter sp. UBA4741 | reverse complement strand
CGAAGCGTAGACCGGGTGAGTCGACGCGGACGGGTAGTCGGCCGATCGCGTTAAGGATTGAAGCGAATACAGGCCATGCGCCTAATGCCTGCGCCGTATAAGCGGAAAGCCTGCCCCGCTTCTATCAGCGGGGAACGCCCTAAACAAAGACATATCTCGCCATTTACCTAACACAAACCAACGCATCTTGTAACATTTTAATCATGAGCCAATAAAGTGCTTGCATCCTAAATTAATTACCAATAATTTTACTTAATAGGTTATTAAACGCTAATCAATATGGGGACATACAAAATTTCGGTCAACAATAAGCTGCTTACTGTTGAGGCAGACGCTGATACGCCAATGCTTTGGGTATTGCGCGATCATTTAAATTTGGTGGGTACAAAATTTGGTTGCGGCATTGCGCAATGCGGTGCCTGTACAGTGCATTTTAACGGTTTCGCGGTGCGATCATGCCAGTTACCGGTATCCGAAGTTAAAGATTCAAAGATCATCACCATTGAAGGTTTAAGTACAGATGGCTCGCATCCGGTACAAAAAGCCTGGAGCGAAATGGATGTACCGCAATGCGGCTATTGCCAAACCGGGCAGATCATGGCGGCATCGGCCTTATTAAAACAAAATCCACACCCAACAGATGATGATATAGATTTAGCTATGAACAATATATGTCGTTGCGGTACGCATTACCGTATACGTAAGGCCATACACTTAGCAGCAGAGAAAGGAGTGACTGTAAAATGAGCAATCCCGATTTTTCAAGGCGCCACTTTTTAAAAGTAAGCGCTATAGCCGGTGGCGGTGTAATGTTTGGGTTCCATTTACTGGCGGATGCAAACCCGGCGCAGCATTTGGCAGATACCATATTTTCGCCCAATGCTTATGTGTCTATTGATTCGAAAGGGTTGATCACGTTGATGTCGCCCAACCCCGAGATAGGGCAAGGCGTAAAAACATCTTTACCCATGATATTAGCCGAAGAGCTGGATGTACAATGGGATAAAGTAGTGGTTGAAATGGCCCCGCTTGATCAAAGCAAATACGGCTCGCAAAACGCGGGTGGCAGCGGTGCTATACGCGGCAGGTTTATGCCTATCCGCAACGCGGGGGCTACAGCCAGGCAAATGCTCATCACTGCCGCTGCCCAGCAATGGGGTGTTAATGAGGCCGATTGTTATGCCGAGAATGCTTTTATCATTCATAAACCAACCGGCAAAAAACTGTCTTATGGCGAGCTTGCGGCAAAGGCTGCTGTACTGCCGGTGCCATCAACAGTAAAATTAAAAGACCCAAAAGATTTTAAAATAATAGGCACCCGGGTACATAATATTGATAACCATAAAATTATAACCGGCCAACCGCTATATGGCATTGACACCCGTCGTGAGGGGATGCTATTCGCGATAGTTGCAAGGCCGCCTGCATTCGGCAAAACCTTTAAATCATTCGATGATACCGAAACCCGTAAAGTTGCCGGGGTTAAAAACGTAGTACAGGTACATAATGTGGTGGCTGTATTGGCAACATCAACCTGGGCGGCTAAAAAAGGGCGTGATGTGCTTAAAGTTGTTTGGGAAGATACTAGCCCGCTGGAAAGCAGCGCCGACCACATTGCCTCATTTACCGAACTATTAAACAATAAAAGTGATAAGCCCGGCCGTAACGATGGTGACATTGACGCGGCTTTAAGTAACAGCAACTATAAAATAGTAGAAGCGGTTTACCAGGTGCCGGTATTATCGCACGCTAATATGGAACCGCTTAACTTTTTTGCCGATGTAAAAGGCGATAAGGTTGAGTTATATGGCCCAACCCAGGTGCCCGCCAATTTACGCGGCGCGGTTGCCAGGGCGCTAAACGTTCCGCAGGAAAATATTACGCTGGGTATGCCACGCCAAGGGGGTGGCTTTGGCCGTAAACTGCAAACAGATTATGGGGTAGAAGCGGCATTAATATCGCAAGCGGCAAAAGTGCCGGTACAACTGTTATGGATGCGCGAGGACGATATGCAGGGCGATTATTACCGCCCGGCCAGTATGTTTAAATATAAAGCGGCAATTGACCCCGCTACTAACGAAATAGCGGCCTGGCATTTTAACGGAGCGGTATTAAGCGGCGGCTCGGCTGGTAAACCTGATGGTTTCCCGGCGGCTAGTATTGCTAATTATAGGGCTGATAATCATAGCCTAAAAACAAATATCCAAACCGGACCGTGGCGCGCGCCTACATCAAACTCGGTAGCTTTTGCTGATGAGTGCTTTTTGGATGAACTGGCCCACCAAATGAAAAAGGACCCGATTGCGTTGCGATTGGAGCTGATAGAAAAAGCTAAAAATCAACCCATAGGAAAAGGTGCTAGTTATGACCCTGCAAAGTATAAAAGTGTTATAGACTTGGTTACGCAAATAAGCGACTGGGGCAAACCTAAAAAGGCAAATGTATACCAGGGATTTGCTGCGCATTTTTCGTTTAATACCTATGCGGCGCATGTTGCCGAAGTAACTAAAATGAAGAATGGCAAACTACGGGTAACCAAAGTATACAGCGCTATAAATTGTGGCCGGGTAGTTAACCAAAGCGGTGCCGAAACCCAGGTAGAGGGCGCAATAATTGACGGACTGAGCCACGCTTTATTCAGCAAGGTTACTTTTGATAAGGGAGCGGTTGAGCAAACCAATTTTCATACCTATAAATTTTTGCGGATGAAGGACGCTCCTATAGAGGTGATGGTAAAATTTGTGCAAACAGAGGATGCCCCAACCGGCCTTGGCGAACCCGGATTACCGCCAATTGCCCCGGCAGTTGGTAACGCGGTTTTTGCTGCTACGGGTATAAGATATAGGACGCTGCCTTTTGAGTTTGAGAAAGCGTAAAGGTTAAGTGCTCGATATTTATGGCATGGTAATAGCAGCCGTTAATAAACGTTGTTATACCATGAGCACCATACCACTGTTACCTAATTTTAATCTTGACAAATTTAAGGCCGATGTTAGGCAGGGCTTTAAAAATCTGGCCAAAGGCGGATTCAAAAATATTTACAGCCATATAGACCAGCTTGGCATTAAAAAAGGTGTAGATGAGTTGGGCATTAATAAATTTGTTAATCAATGCGCTCTGTTAGCAGCTGGCAGCGGTGCCATGGCCGGTGCTGGTGGACTGGCAACCATGCTAGTTGGTGTTCCGCTTGATATGATCAATCTTGTAACCCAACAATTTAGGGTTACACTGGCCGTAAACTACCACAAAACAGGCCGATATGAGATACGTTTCAATGATTTCTTTAAGATAGTTGCCTCTTCTCTAAAAGTAGATGCCGGGGTAACGGTGACAAAAAATATTATGGAAGAAGTGGCAGAGAAGCTGTTGCTAAATCTTGGCTCTAAAACCGCCGAGCGACTGGTACCCGTTGTAGGAGCCGTGATTGGTGGTTCGGCTAATTATTTGTTTATAAAAAGGGTGGCGAGGCAATTAAGAGAAAATTAAAGCAGGTAATTAAGAAGGAGTCAGGACAACTAAGAATTTCTAAGCAGCTCTTCATAATCTGCAATGTTATCAACATCGATCCCTCCTTTTTCAAAAGGGATGGTCGCCATATCATCGGGGTGGTTATTGATCACTTTTTTTGCGCCTTCCTGGCCCTGTAATAAAAGCAGGTCAGCAAATAAGGAACGTTTGAATAATGCAGGCACGCCAACAGTATCTTTATAAGTGCAGGCAACTATGTTAGTCCCGGTTTGCTGTTGTTTGTAAAGCAGGCTATCGATTATCGCCCGGTTAACAAATGGTTGGTCACAGAGCATGATCATGGCTTCGGTTATGGTATTATTGTCTTTAATATAATTAATGCCCGCTCTTATGGACGATGCCATCCCTTCGGCCCAGTCGGGGTTATGAATGATTTGGATATCATTGCTTTTTATGCCGGGTTCAACCTTGTCGGCATTTGCGCCTAGTACAACAATTACCGGGTTGCATTTAGATTTAAGGCCACTCTCTATAGCCAACTCAATTAACGTTTT
>DHIR01000044.1:11045-14059 GCA_002403905.1 Mucilaginibacter sp. UBA4741 | reverse complement strand
AGTATAATTAATGCGGTCATTTTATGGTGACGGATTGAAGTTGGGTAGAATGAATAGCAACCGGCTTATATTTTAATGAAAATCCTTTACGGGCAGACAGCACCGCTTTTATTTCGGCTACGATAGATAATGCTATTTCCTCTGAGCTTTCTGAACCAATATCCAACCCGACAGGGCCATAAATGGTGTTCAAGTTTTCTTCGGTTATTTGGGTGCCGGTGTCTTCCAGCTCGGCAAGCATGCGCTCTAGTTTCTTTTTAGGGCCGAGTATACCAATGTAGGGTAATTGTAAAGGCAATAACTCTTTTAGCAAAGCCAGCTCATAATTATAGTTATGGGTCATCAGCACAAAGGCGATCCACTCGTTCAGGTCCAGGTGTGATAGCACTTGCTCCGGCTTTGTAACAATAACTTTTTTGGCTAATGGGAAGCGCTCGGGCAGGGCGTAGTTATTCCGTCCATCCATAACTGTAATGTCCCAACCTAATACCGAGGCTATCCTGGTAAGCGGTATAGCATCATTGCCGGCACCAATTATTACCAGCGATATAACCGGTTTTACATGCTCAACAAAAGCGGTATAAGCTACCTTATCGGTATAAATATGAGTCGCTGATCGTTGGTCTTTTAAAACGTTTGCTGCATCGTTTTTTAAAGCATCAACGTATGGCGCATTATCAATCCCGTTAGTAATAAGCCCACTTTCTGTTAAACATAAACAAGTGCCGGGTTGCGGCGCTTTCCTGTCTTCAACAGAAAATAAAGTAACCAATACTGCATGGCGACGGTTAGTTAATATAGTCTTTAATAAATTGATGGGGTTCGTTGGCTGATCGAAAATCGGCTCGATTAATATATGAATGATCCCATTGCAGCCCAGGCCGACGCCCAGTTTGGCATCGTCATCATCGGTAGTATCATAAGTAACCAGCATGGGTTCTTGCTGTAGTATCACTAAGCGGGCCTTGCGTAAGGCATCGCCCTCTAAACAGCCCCCGCTAATGGCGCCGGTAAGCTGGCCGTCCTCGGTAATTAACATGCGCGCCCCCGCCCGGCGGTAAGCCGATCCTTCTACCAATACCACGGTAGCCAAGGCGGTTTTTTTGCCCTGTTTATGTGCGATATCAAATGCGGTTACGATGTCTATTATCTCTTTCATTACTTAAATAGCCTGTCAGCATATAAATTTAGCTATTATTTATGACTAGCAGCCCACTCCTTTAAAAGCCTTATGGCGTCATAGAGCACTCCGGCCTCGCCTCTAAAATTGCCTGACCCTTTTGGCGCGCCGGTTTGCACATCATACCATTCAAAAAATCCTTTGTTGGCAATAACGCGGTCGGTCATTGGGGTTAGGTCATTGTAAGCCTCGGCAACCAGGTTGTATTTTAGTAAGGCCTCTGTCATCCGGCCACCAAACCAGGTCCAGTCGCCACCGTTTTGGTAAACGTATGGTGCCATGTTAGGGTATTGTTCTTTGGGATAGGGTGGATAAACGGTTATGCCTATGGTAGCATATTTTTCTTTGGCTGCTGCTGCTAATATCTGCCGGTTAATTTCTATTACCTCTGTTTTTGTATTAAAGCCGGCTAAAATAGCGCAGATAGACCCGCCGGTATATAAAATATCGTCTTCCTTAAAATCTTTAGCAAACGGGCTTCCATCCAAATAAATATGGGGTATGTATTTACTAACTTTTGACTGCCATAAATACTTGCGCACATTGGTTTTTAGGGTAGCCGCAACTGCATTCCAGTTTTTAGCGGTTTGGTAGCTTTTAGGTTTAAATGATAAAAAGTCTTTAATGGCTATGGCAAACATGGCATTATCATAAATATCAATGGCCCATTTGGTTTTTTGGTTGATTGCAACACCCCAGCCGGTTTCTGGTTGTACATCGCCCCAATCAATCGTAGTGGCCCCGGTAACCAAACCATATTTAGCCGACCAGCGATCTTTCATAATATAATTCAAGGCATCCTCCAGCCGTTGGATAACCAATTTACCACCCACCTGTTCATTTAATATAGAAGCATCGCCGGTAATATCAATGTACTTCCTGATGGCTTGTATTAATGATGACTCCTGATCGGTTTCAACCGTGTTTTTGTGCGCGGCCCAGCCATGTAACAATTCCGAGTGGCGATAATTATAATTAACATTCGCCTTTTTTTCTTGGACCACGCCATCTACGATATTACCGTCATCGCCTTGTATCTTAAAAAACATTAAGAGCATTTTCTTTACTTCTTCTTTTGGATGCGCTTTAAGTGATCCTTTAATAAAAGTGTTAAAGTCGCGGATCCAAACCTCGTTATAAGAATTGCCAGCCGAGAAACCGCTAAGCAGTTTAATACCTTTTACCTGTACCGAATCGAAGTTTTTATTGGTTAGAATAGACCGTGCAATAGTTTTATCAATCTTAGTCTGGGCGTTGCTATCCAATTTTAATAAGCATACCAAAATGAAGCAACACAATAATGATCTATTCATAGCACTTAAATAAGAAATTACAATTGGTTAGTTATAAACCGTGGGTTATGTTACCTGGTTTATCAATCTGTATTAAGCGAAGATAATTAAGAAAAGGCGATTGTCAATTATTAATAACAGTAAAGGGAATGTTAGTAACGCTGACTAGATGATCTGATGTTGCAAAAAGGCAATTACATGGGGCGTTAGCAGCTTAACATCATGTTCTGTATGTAAGAGTATCTCCAGAAAATCGCCTGCGTTTAAAGTGTAGGTATGCTTCCCTACTGTACAAACGCATTGGCCCTTCAGTATAAAAAAGCTTTCAATAACATCGCCATGTGTTTCTTTAGGAACACCTAATTTGGTAACAATTAATGTTTGTTCGATCTTATCATTATGTTGTAACGGACATGCAAAGAAGTCATCAAAAGGCTCATTGGGTATTAAATGCTCAACAGCGTTTAACCAGGTTTTGTAGTTGGAGTATTTGTTGGTGGCTGGCAGGTTATCTAATGTAATAGCCTGGTCGTTGGTAGTGA
>DHIR01000044.1:0-10880 GCA_002403905.1 Mucilaginibacter sp. UBA4741 | reverse complement strand
CAGCCTGGTCGTTGGTAGTGATTAGGTTTACTATTTGCTGCTTTAGCTCAATTTTAGGGGTAATAGCATTAATAAAAGCAAGGCGTTGCATAGCCAATTCAATCTCTTCCAGGTCTCTTTTAACTTCAGGATATACATTGCTCATAGCCAATACTGCTTCCTGTTCGCCCGATGTTAGCAAACCAAGGCAATATTGTTCTAAAATGCCGCTGTTTATATATTCCTGTAATTGCATTTGTTAAGTAATAAATTATTAATCATTATAGCTAATGCTGATAGCGAATAAACAGATGCTTAACGGGGCAGAGGCTTATTAATTATAGGCACTTTGACTAAAATTGATTATTCTAATACAAGTATACCAAAATTTAGTGCTTGTATATACGTGTATGTTGCTCATTCAGTTTTATTGAAATTAAAAACAACAGATTAAATAAATATCTTAGCAGTAATTAAAACGTTATGTATTTTATACTATCAAAAATTCTACTCTTTTTATTATTGCCCCTTTACTGGATAATAGCTTTGTTAGTTATAGCACTAATTAGTAAAAACCCTAAAAGGAAAAAGAAATTTTTACTGGCGGCTATAATTGTTTGTTATTTATTTACTACGCCTTTTTTTCTAAAAGCCTTCGAAAAAGCATGGGATATAGAACCATACCCCGCTAACGACAGTAAAAAATATAGTTGCGTAATAGTATTGGGCGGGTTTTCATCGTCTGGTAAGTTTGCTGGTGGGTATTTTAATTCGTCTGCCGACAGGTTTATACAGGGGGTTAAATTAATGGAAACTAAGCAGGCATCGCATATATTAATAAGCGGTAGAAATGGCTCATTACTACCGGGTGGGTTTAGAGAAGCCGACTGGGTTAAAACGCAATTAACCCAATTCAATATCCCGGATAGTTTGATTTTGATTGAAAACAATTCTAAAAACACGATAGAGAATGCCCGGTTTTCTAAAACACTGTTAGAAAAAAGCCATTTGCCACCGCCTTATTTATTGGTAACATCGGCATTCCACATGCGCAGATCATTAATGATATTTAAAAAAGCCGGTATAAATGTAGTTCCTTATCCAAGTAATTACCTTGGATCTGAGGTAAACTTTGCGCCAAATAACTTTTTACCCGAAGCAAATACTTTATCTAATTGGGAATACTATACCAAAGAAGTAGTAGGCTATGTAGTTAACTATTTTAAGAAATAAGCATACGGTATGTGCCGTATGCTTATTTAATTTTATGCCTGTTCTGGAATAGCCTCGCCGCTAAACGGATCTATACGTTTGAGTTTAAAATGGGTTACCGGATTTACCACCAGCGGTATTTTTTCAACATATATTTCGCTTGTATCCAGGCCAAAGGTCTTAGCGTCTGATTGTGCCAGTTTTTTAATGCTGAAATAACTGTTTAATATAAAACTCTCGGCTACGCTAAATACGTTGTTGTATGACAGGAATTTCTCCAATATCACAAACCTAAAGTCAGACACTACTTTAAATTTATTTAATGATTCGTACTTGCTGATGATGTCTAGCTCTTTACGGTGAAGCATATCTTCAATTACTTTCCTGAATAAAACGTTAACCCGTGGTTGTATCCTGAAACCTAATCTAAAATCTACCCGAATAATCTTTCCTTTTTCTACCTGGTCTACGCTGTATTCCAAGGTATAGGGTTCATCGGTAGTATCAATATGAATAAACCAGTAGGTGTCGGCGCGTTTGGGGCTTCGGCTCATTATGGAGTAGATGATCTTTTCTTCTATCTGCCTGCTATTATTGGCCTTGGTTAAATAAATAAGCTGACCGGCATATTTGGCAACAGATTGATCGGCACTTAACGCGTTAAGCAACGGTATTTGCGCTTTAAGGTCGACAAAGTTCAAGAAGCGGTTGTTTATTTTGCGGGCCTTGTACCAAATGTACATGGTGAAGATCAGCCCAAACTCAAACACCAGGAAGAATAACCGTTTAAGTAATTTTACTGCGTTTACCACAAAAAAGCTAAACTCGACCGTTAAAAACACGCATAAAATTATGGTAACCAACCATACCGGCCAATGTTTTACATAACGCATAAAGTAATACATTAAAATAGTAGTCATGAGCATGGCTATGGTGATAGAAAAGCCGTAAGCAGCCGTCATGTGCTCAACCGTGCGGAAATATAGGGTTACCGCTATACATCCAAAACATAATATCCAGTTTATGCTGGGTATATAAATTTGCCCGCGAATGTTTGACGGGTATTTGATGGTGATACGTGGCCAAAAGTTCATACTAACGGCTTCGCTTATCAGCGTAAACGAACCGCTTATTAAAGCCTGGCTGGCAATAATAGTAGACAAGGTTGCTAAAGCCACGCATGGCACCATTAGTAAATGCGGATAAGGCACAATTTGATAGAATGGGTTTAGTAAACTAAAATTGGTGTTTGCCGGCTGCTGTAAAACCCAGGCTCCTTGTCCAAAATAGTTTAATAGTAAGGCTGTTTTAACAAATATCCAGCTAACTTGTATGTTTTTGCGCCCGCAATGGCCAAGGTCTGAGTATAGTGCTTCGGCACCTGTTGTACATAAAAATACCGCGCCTAATAACCAAAACCCTTTGGGGTGATCCATTAACAAACGTGCGCCATAATAAGGATTAATAGCTTTAAATATACCGGGATCATGTACCACCTGTAAAGCGCCTAACACACCTATGGTTAAAAACCAAACAAGCATAACGGGCCCGAATGATGTGCCGACAACCTTGGTGCCGAATTGCTGAAAGAAGAACAGCAGCAACATAATACCGGTAACAATACCCATAATAAGCCAGCTACCCGGTATAAATGATGATGTCAGTGAAGGTACATTGCTCAACCCCTCAATTGCTGATGTAACTGATACCGGCGGGGTAATAATACCATCGGCCAATAAAGTGCCTGCGCCAATTATGGCTGGTATGGCCAGCCATTTACCGTAACGACGCACAAGGGCGTATAAAGAAAATATACCACCCTCGCCTTTGTTGTCGGCTTGCAGGGTGATGAAAATATATTTAAAGGTAGTTTGCAGGGTAAGGGTCCAGAATATGCAGGATAAAGAACCCAGCACTAACGCTGGGTTTACTTTGCCGCCCTCTACCAACAGGGTTTGAAAAACATATAGGGGCGATGTGCCTATATCGCCAAAAATAATTCCGAGGGTTATTAATACGCCTGCTGCCGAAACAGTTTTAAGATGAGAAGTCATTATTGTTTATGTGTGATGATAAGTGATTAAATGTTTTAGCTAACAGACGTTAGGCGTTGTTTACAATCAGTGTAAAGTGGAATCGGCTGCCAATACCCGGTTGGCTTTCAACCCCGATGGCGCCGCCTTGTGCCTCAATAAAATCTTTAGCTATTGCCAGGCCAAGGCCGGTGCCTGTTTTCTCGGGATCGGCACCGGGTACTTTAAAGTAGCGTTCGAATATGCGCGACAGGTACATGGCATCAATACCACGACCAGCATCTTTTACGGCAAACTCGATTACGTTCTTCCCTTTGGTTTGTATGGAAAGATCAATAGTTGATTTAACCGGACTGTATTTTATAGCGTTTGATAAAAGGTTGATGAGTACCCAGGTAGTTTTGTCCAGGTCGGCCATAACATTTGGTAGCGTTTCCGGGCAATTGATGGCTATGGTTATTTCTTTCTGATCGGCCAGTGATTTGATAGATTTCACCGCATAGTTAACGATGTTGGTAGGGTGCGCGCTGCCGAAGTTAAGTTGGATATTGCCTGTTTCGGCTTGCGCGGCGTTTAATAGCTCGCCGGTTATTTGTAATAAGCGTTTGGCATCGTCTTCAATATTTTGCAATATCTGTTGCTGCTCGGTGTTCATGGTACCAACACGCTCATCCTGTAATAACTTAATACCCATTTTCATGGATGATATGGGCGTTTTCAACTCGTGCGATACGGTGGCGATAAACGTAGTTTTATTATCACTAGCCTGTTTAAGATTATCTATATTTTTTGTTACAGGATTGGCTATATAACCCGGAAAATTGACCCAAAAACTAAAAGTGATCAAAAAGCAAAGCGACCCCATTAATGATACGATGATCACCGCATCATCGGCAGTTTTGCTTGCTGTATCACTTTTATGCTGTATGGCATTCATGTTTAACTGCATTATAGCATAAACTGCTGCCCTAATGTTTTTTTTATATAGAATATTGCCGGGAGCAAGCTTATATAATTCAAAGTTTACCCTAAGTGTCGCAGCTAATTTAGCTTCACCAGGTTCGGTGATATTATGTTCCTCTTGTGTTAGATTGGTCTCTATAATTTGTTGATTAGCTGACGAAATTTTCTTGCTATCATCTAAAGCCTCGCCAATATTTTTACTATAGGTAATAGAGCGGTAGTTGTTTTTAAGGATAAGTTTAGAATCGGATGAAAGGCGGTTTAAGTAATAATCTGCCAGGCCCGAACTTATTAAAGCCATCAGGAACAAAAAGCCAATACCAAAACGGAGTTTGTTTTTTAAACGCATAGTGGCGCTATTGCCAAACAAATGCCATTAATAAAAAATATCACATAATAATTTGATATACAGCTAATTGTGTTTTTTAGTGGTAGTTAAGAAGTAATGCCACCCTATCATTTTGATATGGTATTATCAAAATGGTATAAAATATTACTCCAACCCGTATTCTTTTAACTTGCGATACAAGGTAGCAATGCCAATGTTTAATAGCCTTGCAGCTTCGGCGCGGTTGCCGTTGGTATGGTTAAGTACACGTTTAATATGCTGCGCTTCAATTACTGCCAGTTCAAATGCCGAAGCGGGGTTGTCGGTTTTAATGGAAGCGATATTAAACTCATAAGGTAATAAAGAAGCATCCAGCTCATTGCTGTCGCATAATATTACCGCGCGTTCAATTACATTCTTTAACTCGCGGATGTTACCCGGCCAGTTATAAGCTTCCAGCTTCTGCAAAAAATCAGTAGTGAAACCGGTTATATGTTTGTTTACTTTGGTGGCATAGGTTTGGACAAAACTTTTGGCAAGGGGTGCGATATCTTTCTTACGGTCGCGCACCGGGGGCAGGGTGATCTGGAAAACAGATAAACGGTAAAACAGATCAGACCTGAAATTTCCTTTAGTAGATTCATCCTGCAAATCGCGATTAGTGGCTGCCAGTATACGCACACTTACCTGCGTGGTCTTGGTATCGCCAATCTTAATAAACTGTTGCGACTCCAGCACGCGTAATAGCTTGGCTTGTAGGTCGTGATCCAGTTCGCCTATCTCATCTAAAAAAATAGTGCCACCATTGGCTTCTTCAAAAAGGCCCTTTTTATCTTTTATGGCCCCCGTAAATGCGCCGGCTTTATGGCCAAACAGTTCGCTTTCTAAAAGCTCTTTGCTAAACGCGCTGCAATTTATAGCCACAAATGGTTTGGCATTGCGCGGGCTAGCCTGGTGTATCGCTTCTGCAAATACTTCTTTGCCGGTGCCGGTTTCGCCCAATAATAAAACGGTAGTATCGGTAACGGCTACACGTTGCGCCAGTTTAATTGCATCAGCAATACCAGCCGAGCTACCAATTATGCGCTCGAAGCCAAATTTTAAATTCAGCTTATTCTCCAATTCTAACACACGGCGCTGCAAAATGGCTTTATCCATCGCCTTGCTAACCAGCGGGATGATCTTTTCATTATCATCGCCTTTGGTTATATAATCAAAGGCGCCGTTCTTAATAGCGGTTACACCATCGTTTATTGTTCCATAAGCGGTAAGCACGACGATCTCAACAGCTGGGTTATTAGTTTTAATAGTTTTGGTAAGTTCAATGCCGTTAATATCGGGCAGTTTTACATCGCATATAACAACATCAACAGTCGCGCTTTCCAGGTGGCGAAGCCCTTCTTTAGCGGTCGCGGCTTCCAGCAGATCGTATCCTTCCAGTTGCAAAATGCGGGCAAGCAGTTTTCGTAAACGGTCTTCGTCATCAATTATTAAAAGTTTACCTTTTGATGCTGTGCTCATGGGTTACAAATCTGTGTAATTTAATTGTGATTATAAAACAACAAAAAAGCCCGTTAACGCTATGCATCAACGGGCTCTTATTATCCTGTGAAGTTATTTAGTCTTTTATCTCACGGATCTTCATATTTTTCCAACCGCTTGATCCGGGGTGTTTTTGGATAGCAATGCGGCCACCTTGTACTTTCATGAAATCTTCAAAGCCACGGCTTTTAAATTTACTTTGTGCCATTGCAGTGTCCCACTCAGGGCTACCTATTTTAACGTCAACAGTTTTAGTCCCGTTTAACCAAAAAGTAAGCTGGCCTTTATTTTGGATAATTTTAACCTGGTTCCACTCGCCCGGAGTTACCGGATGTGATACACTAGCATCGCCAATCATATCATATAAGCAACCCGCTAAGTGATTTGGTTTTTTGTTGTCGCTTGCAGCAACGTTATCCAACACTTGCATTTCTGCACCTGTTTGGTAAGTAGCGCCATGTTTGCCATCTTCCTGGATGTCAAAAATAATACCGCTGTTACCGCCCGGGGTAATTCTCCATTGTATTTGTAACTCGTAGTTTGTGTATGAGCCGTCTGTCACTAAGTCGTCACCTTTTCTGTCATTGCTTAAATCGTATTGTATTTGGCCGTCTTTTACCATCCAGTTAGCAGCAACTGTATCGCGTTTCCAGGAGTGCCAGCCCTTAAGGTCGGTGCCATCAAATAGCAGTTTCCAGCCTTGTTTTACTTCTTTTTTAGTTAATGTGTTGTCCTGTGCCTTTACTACAGAGGAGATAGCTATGCATGCCACAAAGCCTAATACAAGTATTTTTTTCATGTTTAATTTAAAAATGGTTAGGGTAAAACTACAATAATTTTTAATGGTGAGATATTTTTTATCAATTTCTCAAGTAAATAATAGGTTACAATTGGTTTTGGGGATAAGTTGCTGTGAGTTGAAACGGTAACTCATCGGAGATAAGCTCCACCTATACCCCCACCATTTCCTCCCTCAAAAACCATTTAAAAAAAACCTTTTTCTGTATTGGTATTTTTCCCTACATTTGCAGGCTAATTGTTGCTCATTGAAATCGCTAAGAAATTATTCGATTCCTTTTACTGGTTTAGCACTTGGTAAGCATCATTTTGAATTTGATGTAAAGGATGACTTTTTTGATGAGTTTGATTACTCGCTGGTAAAAAAGGCCGACTTGAAATGTGAGGTCGAAATTGAAAAACAGGAAACTATGTTGATCCTGGATTTTCATATTACCGGTACAATTGATGCTGCTTGCGATAAATGTTTGGCGCAATATCCGCAAGCATTGAATGTGCATGAACAGCAAATAGCTAAGTTTAGCGATGAGGAAATAGACGAAGATGATGAGATCATTGCCATAGGCAAAAATGAGCATGAAATAATGCTTGCCGGCTTGATCTATGAATATATAAACGTTGCAGTACCATTTATACAGGTATGTAACGACGAGGGTAACACCCCGTATTGTGATAATGAAATGCTGGATAAGTTGAATAACTTAGCGGCGAATAATGAACAAGATGAGAACCCGGACCCGCGGTGGGACGCACTCAAAAAAATTAAATAAATAATAACAGTAAGTTATGCCACATCCAAAACGTAAAATATCCAAATCAAGAAGAGACAAGCGTAGAACCCATTACAAGGCTATCGCTCCAACTTTAACTACCTGCAAAGTTACCGGTGCTGTACATTTGCCGCACAGAGCTTATACTGTAGATGGTAACGTATACTACAACGGTAAATTACTGATTGAAAAAGCAGTAGCCTAATACTAATTTTCTAAAATGAAGATTGGCTTAGATATTATGGGCGGTGATTACGCCCCCAAAGCGACTGTTTTAGGGGCTATCGAAGCATATAAAGTTTTATCGGGCCATACCCTTGTACTTATAGGCGATAAAGACGCGGCTGTAAGTATTCTTCGTGAAAATAACTTTGACCCAGATAACTTCGAGTATGTACATACTACCGAGGTTATTGGCATGGGCGAACACCCTACCAAAGCGGTTGTTCAAAAACCAGACTCAAGTATCAGCGTAGGTTTTAAACTGTTAAAAGAAGGCCATATACAGGCGTTCTCTTCGGCCGGTAATACAGGCGCTATGCTGGTTGGTGCTATGTTTAGCGTAAAAGCTATCCCGGGCATCCATCGCCCTGCTATAACTACTATGGTACCAAAGCTAAAAGGCGGCTTGGGTATTTTATTAGATGTAGGTGCCAATGCCGATTGCAAACCCGAAGTATTAGTACAGTTTGGCGTATTGGGCAGCTTAATGGCGCAATACGTTTATAATATTGCTAACCCCCGCGTAGCGCTGATGAACATTGGCGAAGAGGAAGAAAAAGGCAACCTGCTTTGCCAGGCTACCTATCCTTTAATGAAAGAAACAGACCTTTTTAACTTTGTAGGTAATGCCGAAGGGCGCGACCTGTTTAGCGATAATGCGGATGTTTTTGTATGCGATGGTTTTACCGGAAATATTATACTTAAACTTGCCGAATCATTTTATGTGGCAACCCTTAAAAAGGGATTGAAAGACGAGTTTTTTGATAGGTTTAATTATGAGCAATATGGCGGCAGCCCAATTTTGGGGGTAAACGCGCCTGTTGTTGTTGGCCACGGTATTTCAAGCCCCGAGGCTATAAAGAATATGGTTCTTTTGTCTAAAGATATGGTTGAGAGCGAATTGGTTGGTAAAATAGCCAAGGCGTTTCAATAAAAAATTATAACTATGAGTAAAATTACTGCAGCCATTACAGCTGTTAATGGTTACGTACCAGATTATATACTCACTAATCATGAGCTATCTACAATGGTTGATACCAATGACGAGTGGATAACCACCCGTACTGGTATTAAAGAGCGCCGTATACTAAAAGGCGAAGGCCTTGGCACATCAGACCTGGCAGTACCTGCTGTTTTAGGCTTACTAAAAAAACGCGGTATAGGTGCCGAAGAAATTGATCTGATCATTTTTTGTACTACCACACCTGATATGCCTTTCCCGGCTACCGCTAACGCATTCGCGCATAAAATTGGCGCGGTAAATGCCTGGGGATTTGATATGCAGGCGGCCTGCTCCGGCTTTCTATTTGGCCTTGCTACCGGCGCACAGTTTATTGAAACCGGTATGCATAAAAAAGTATTGGTAGTTGGTGCTGATAAAATGTCATCAATAGTTGATTATCAGGACAGGGCAACTTGTATTATATTTGGTGATGGTGCCGGCGCGGCTTTATTAGAGCCTAATTATGATGGTTATGGTATACTTGATTCTGTACTAAAAAGCGATGGTTCGGGTATCCCGTTCCTGAATATGAAAGCCGGTGGTTCTATAAAACCGGCTAGCCATGAAACTATTGATGCCCGCGAGCATTATGCTTACCAGGAAGGTAAAGCGGTATTTAAATTTGCCGTAACCAATATGGCCGATGTTGCTGCCGAAGTAATGGAGCGCAATAACCTAACCGCTGATGATATTGCATGGTTAGTACCACACCAGGCCAACAAACGTATTATTGATGCCACCGCCGCCCGCACAGGTGTTAGCGAGGATAAAGTAATTGTAAATATTGAACGTTACGGTAACACCACAAATGCAACCATACCTTTGTGCTTGTGGGAGTGGGAAAATAAATTTAAAAAAGGCGATAATTTAATTTTAGCCGCTTTTGGTGGCGGGTTTACCTGGGGTTCCCTTTATATAAAATGGGGCTATAATTCTTAGGCAGACTTTTTTTATAAGTACTTTTAAAAATTAAAACCATACCATTAATTACACGTTAAGTCATTAATAATCAAACTGCATATATGCACATCTGCATATTATAACTAACTTAGATAAAAACACGTTATCCAAAACCCTATAATCTGCAACAATGGATATTAAACAAATACAAGATCTTATACGCTTTGTTTCCAAATCAGGAGTTAACGAAGTAGCTATTGAGCAAAAAGATTTTAAGATCACTATTAAAACTACAGGCGAGCCTACAGTTGTTCACGCAACTATACCTGCACCTGTTACTGCTGCGCCTGCTGCATTAGCCCCTGCTGCACCAGTTGCCGCTGCCCCTGCTGCTGACGATACCTCAAACTACATAACTGTAAAATCGCCAATGATCGGTACTTTTTATCGTTCGGCATCACCGGATAAACCATTGTTTGTTAATGTTGGCGATGAAGTAACAAGTGGTACCGTAGTTTGTATCATTGAAGCCATGAAATTATTCAACGAGATCGAATCAGAAGTATCAGGCCGTATTGTTAAGATACTGGTTGATAATGCATCGCCGGTTGAGTATGACCAGCCATTATTTTTAGTAGAACCTGTTTAGTTTGAGAATTTGATGATTTGAGAATTTGAAGGTGCCATGCATTATCAAATATTCAGATCATTTTCAAATCAGCACATTCTCAAATCTTCAAATTTAGAAAGATGTTTAAAAAAATATTAATAGCTAATCGTGGTGAAATTGCCTTGCGCATAATCCGTACCTGTAAAGAAATGGGTATTAAAACGGTAGCTGTATATTCTACTGCCGATCGTGACAGCCTTCACGTGCGCTTTGCTGACGAGGCTGTTTGTATTGGCCCGCCGCCAAGTAAAGATTCTTATTTAAATATCCCCAACATTATATCAGCTGCCGAGTTAACCAATGCCGATGCTATCCATCCGGGTTATGGTTTCTTGTCAGAGAATGCAAAGTTCTCGGCCATTTGTGCGGAGTATGGTATTAAATTTATCGGCGCAACTGCCGATCAGATCAATGCCATGGGCGATAAAGCTTCAGCCAAAGAAACCATGAAAAAGGCGGG
>DHIR01000194.1 GCA_002403905.1 Mucilaginibacter sp. UBA4741 | reverse complement strand
TGTATTCCTTCTTTCCGTCTACATGATTTCCAAACAATCAATTAAAACTAATCCGAAAGTATTAGAATTTGCTAAAAGCGAAACACCAAATACATTAATAGTTGAGGAATTAAATTCCGGAAAAGCTGATTTTCATTACATGCAATGTAGGTCAAGCATTAAAAGTGGCAATATTTCAAATGCATATATCAATTTATTCAAAGCAATAGTTTTTCGTAATGATTTAGAAACTGAAATATTCAAACGTTATATAATTATTACGTTTTCAAAAATATTTAATTACAAAAATCATTTTGACAAACAGGTAAAAGAAAACAAACACAATTATGATGCAAAAAAGGCGCTCGAAATAATGTCAAAAGAATTCATTGACGAAAATGCTGAACTACAAAAATTAAACGATGCATTTAAAATAAAAATAAATGAGCAAAACGGTGGGATAAAACTCGTTATTGATCAGAATAAAATATATGAATCAGATATAGCAATTAAGGAAAATAACATTACTCAATTATCAGAACAGGTTGTTACGCTAAAAGAAAATATTAAAAACTTAGAAAATCAATTGGTTCTAAAAACTGAAACATTATCAAAAAGGGATCACCTGTTAAAGCTACAGGAAGAAACCATCAAAAAACTTCGTATAGAAACCAAGGTCTATTTAGACAAGACTACTGACTCAAAAAACATTATATATAAACAAAGCATTGAGATAGATCGACTTGTTAAATTAAAATGGCATCATAAATTATTGGGGAAGAAATAGTTCATTTTGCCCGTATGTAAACCAGTGTTTTATTAAATCCGATACAAACTGATAGAACTATTCAAACCACATGGTCGATGCATAACAACTGTATTAGTCATTTCAAAGGTCAGATATAGGGGTAGCCTTTACTTTGCCTTCCTTTATCAACAACGCTTCTTTTAAGCCTCTTTTTATCAAATCCAACCCGGCTGGTGTCAGATCTTTATCGTCAGCATTTACAGATACAACCTTACCACCTAATAATTCAACTAATTCTATCAAAGTATCTTTAGATTTATCCGGAATTTCAATAGTAAGCGTTGTCATATAACAAATTTAAACAATTAAAGTACAAACTTAAAGCCTAATTTGCTTATTAAAACCTATCTCCTATATTTACTACCCTAAACTAAAACCTATGGCCTGGGGCATATCTCCGCGAAAAGTTACCGTAATACCACTTGGCGAATATAATGCCGACCATTACTTAACCTTATTATATCAGGCTTTTAATAACCTGGGTTGGCGCATTGGCTATTTCGACAGGGATGGCATTATTGGCTATACCCCCATATCTTGGGAAAGCTACGCCGAAGAAGTATCTGTACGGATAGTTAATAACCAGGCCATTATAAAAAGCGAGTGCGTTGGCTATCAGTTCTTTTTTACAGACTATGGCAAAAACCAAAAGAACATCGACCTGCTCATCAACGGGGAAATAGAATATGTTGAATATCACCTAAAAGATAATCTACAGGAAACCACGCAGGAGTTGATAGATAGCATCCCCGATAACCAATTCATTAGCCTTGATAATCCGCCGATGGGTTATAAGGAGAAGCTGCGCGACTTTTTATCGGCCTTTACTCCTAAACCAAATTATTTTATTACGCCTATACTGGTACTAGCCAATATTGCCATATATATTATTACGCACGTTATTATGGTGGCCATGGTAATAGTATTATTTATACAAGCCGCCCAACACCACGGCAACCCGTTTCAGAATTGGGTACATACTATGCAGGATATTTACCTGTCACTTGGTTTTAGCAGCCGCACACAAGTGCTCCACGGCCAGGTTTGGCGATTAATAACTAATACCTTTTTGCATTTCTCGTTATTACACATTGCCCTCAATATGGTTGTGCTGATATATATAGGCTCATTATTAGAAAGCAAGCTCGGTAAATGGAACTATTTGTTCCTATATCTATTAACCGGGATATGTGCCAGCATAACATCTGTAATATGGCGCGATCATGGTGTATCGGGCGGTGCATCGGGTGCTATATTTGGGCTGTTTGGTGTATTGCTTGCTTTATTAAGCACTAAATTTTATGAGAGTAACGCACGTAAAGCGCTATTAATAAGCACGGCCATTTTTGTAGCGTATAATATTATACCCATTGGCCGTGAGATTGATCATGCCGCACATTTTGGCGGCTTAGTATCGGGCTATATATTTGGGTGGATAGCTTACCTGGGGTTAAAATATCAAAAACAAAATATCACCACATCAGGCGCTTTAGCTATTACTATTATATATACCGGTTTATGTATTTGGCTGGCTCCGGTTTATCAGCTTAATGATCTAAACCGACTTACCACACAAACAGAAAACTTATCTGCCGAAATTAGCAGGCAATTTTATGGCAGCTATGGCATGAACCGGGATGAACGTATGGCTGTATTTAATAATACTGTTTTGCCTGATGTAAATATGCTTAGCCACATCGCATTAAAAATGGATAACCTTACCCTACCCAAAAAGAAGAAGGAAATAGCCGTTGTAAAATCAAAGCTGATAAAACAGGAGTGCAAGCTATATACCTTATTATATGAGGAGTTTAGAGATAATGATCCGAAAAAATACCGGGGCGACATAAACAACACCACCCAAACAATAAACGACCTGCGTGCCGAATGGGGCAAAATTGATCATGATCAGAACGATGATGAATAAAGTGTAACGAGGTGTTTCGAAAGACTACACCACTGTTAAGATAAAATTTCTGTTGTACCTTTGCAGTACATCAATCTACAAGTAAATGAATTTCTACACACGCAAATGGGTAAAACCCGAAGACCTTAACGCACACGGCACTTTATTTGGTGGCAGGCTGCTAGCCTGGATAGATGAGGAAGCTGCTATCTATACAATAATTCAATTGGGCACTAACGGATGCGTTACCAAATACATGTCCGAAATTAACTTTATAAACTCGGCCAGTCAGGGTGATATTATTGAGTTGGGCATTAAGGCCACTAGCTTTGGCCATACTTCTATCACTCTAACCTGCGAGGTACGTAACAAGATCACCCAAAAAACAATACTTACCATTGATAAGATAGTTTTTGTAAGCGTTGACGAAAACGGCAAACCCGTTAGGCATGGCCGTAAAGAGATAACTTATACGGATGAACGGTTAAGAGAATAAACACGATTACCAAGATTAAAAAGATTTGATCTGATAATATTAATCATGCTAATCAGGTAAATCCTGAAAATCGTGTCAGGGTCTACTCCGTCATCAACCTTCTTATCAACTCGGCACTTTGCTTGTTGCCTTCTTCCAGTCGGCCTTTAAAGAAAGCCTGCACATCATTAAAGTGCTTTTTGTAGCCTTCCATATCGCCATAACCAATGATGGACGACCACTCTCTTACTGCCGAGTGAAATTCCAGATCATCACCACGGATGGTTTTATCATATAAAGCGGCCTGGATAGATTCTTCCAGCAGCTCTTCGTTTTTAAACAGATACTCGGCAATGCCTAACCGCAGGCGGAAAGGCGGTGTCTGTGCAACCAGGTTATCATACGGATTAACACCCAAATGGTACCAGGCATCAACCATACTTAATATACTTAAATGCGAGTTTGGCTTTTGCAGCTCATGGTTTTGCGATAGCGAGAACTCTTTCATCACCTTATCACTTAGCATAATGGGCTTACGGCTTTTGTGAAATACAAAATCACGCGCACGATATAACCGCTTGCGGAAAGCTGCTTCTTCTTCCTGTATCATCAGCTTAAACAATTCAGATTCGGAAACTGCATATTGTCGCACCTGCTGTCGGGCATACGGGTTCAATATGGCCAGACCCGCATATACGTGTGCTTTATAGCTAAATATACGCAGCGTGGTTAATATCTTCACGTTATCAATACCACCTATATAAGAAGCATTTTCCCAGGGGAAAAAGCCAGCGGCTTTCCAGGCAGTGCCCATGCTCTCGAAACCTACGTGGGTTACGGCTTGTGTATCGGCTACAATTTTGTCATGCTCGTGATAGTCGGCCATCTCTACAATCTCTGATCCTATGGCAGTAAACAGGTCCAGCATGCGTTGACGAGCCGCGCCATCAGCACGATGCGGTATCAATATCAGCGTTTGCCCTTTTGGCTCAAACCCCGGGCCATGCATTCCATGAAAAGTAATGATCTGGGCGCTTTCCGGTAGGTACTTTTCAAAAGCTTCTATCTCGGGGGTTTTTACAGAGGTTTGTCCGGCTACTATAGCGCCGGGTTTGGTAAATGCGGCGTTTTCGGCAACAACTTTGGCTATTTTTTCAGCTTCAACAGAATAAATTATCAAGTCGCTGGTTTGCGATACTTCTTTACCACTATCCAATACCTTTATATGGAAAGGAGCCAGGTCTTCTTGCAGCTGTTGTTTGTTGGCTGGCAGATCGCAGCCGCTAACTGTATACCCGGCTTTTGAAAAAGCTTTGGCGTATAAACGCCCCATATCGCCTAAGCCGATAATTCCAATATTCATTCTGCTAATATAACTATGTGTAGCAAAAATGCGTATTAAGGTTTACATTCGTTGCGCCAATTATCTCCTAAAAACGCAAAAAATGCAATTTTTTACTGTTTTTTTAATATATCATTGTCTAATTTTACAATTATGAAGACTAATTTCATGTTGAAGCTATCGCTGTTACTAACACTTACTATTTGTATAACTACCGTTAAAGCGCAGGATAGTATAAAAAAAGCCATTGTTAAAAAAACGGTTGTAAAGCCAGCTGTTGCCAAACCCGGCGTTATACCTATTAACCCTAAAACCGGCAGGCCTTATTCCCGATACGGTTATGGCTCGTACGCCAAAACATACAAGACCCAACATGTTGCCGATAGCATAAAGAAAGCCACTGTACCACCCATTAAAGTAGCTACAACAACTATTGCCACTACCCCACCCGATGTTAAACATGATACTACAGTTGCACCGGCACCCCATGTTGACAAAAGCCTTAACGGCCAATACCAGTACCTGTTAACCAAAGTATATAATTATCAAAAACCATTTGTGGACGCGCTTTGGAAGAATTTTATGGATACGCTTAAAAGCACCCGTAACCAGGTAAAGGATAACCAAGCTAAGCTGGCCGCTCAAACAACAACCATTAGTGGACTACAAAGTGATATAACTACCAAAGATCAAGCGCTTGCGCAAACTGATTCTATTAGCTTGTTTGGTATAGCCTTATCAAAAACTGCATACAATTTATTAATGTGGGGATTGGTAATTGTACTGGGCATTATTGCAGCCTTTGTTATTGCGCGATCTGGTGGTGCCCGTAACGAGGCCGTGTACCGTACTACTTTGTATAACGAGTTGGAAGAGGAGTTTAAAGCCTTTAAAGCCAAAGCCAACGAGAAGGAAAAGAAACTGGCCCGCGAGCTGCAAACCGAACGCAATAAAGTAGATGAATTAAGCGGGCGAGGATAGATCAGCCTCCTAAAGGGGGAGCAATTAAGCTATAATAATATATGATCAACCTAAATTATAAACATTTTATTCCCCCTTTAGGGGGTTAGGGGTATGAAAGCTTACTTATTTGGATGGAACCCTTTAAAATTTGAATGGGCCGATATAGATGATGACATTAAACAACTGGCATCCACCGGTAAACTCGAAGATAACTGGAGCGTGATCAGCCACAAAAGCATCCGGCCCGGCGACAGGGCCTATATCGTTCGTGTGGGGGTCGAGCCAAAGGGGATATTCGCATCGGGTATTATAGCGTCAGATGCCTACCCGGCTTTTCGCAATGGCAGGCATTATTACCGCATAACCGTGGCTCTGGATGTATTACTAAATCCCGATAAAGAACCCATACTTACTTTAGATATTTTAAAAACAGGCAACCTGGCCGCACAGAACTGGACACCGCAGGCATCGGGTATATCTATTCGCCCTGAGTTGGTGGATGAATTGGAAGGGGTTTGGCAGAATTTTTTGGAGACGTGGGGCGAGGAGTTTTAACGCGCCTCTCTTCAATACGTCATTTGCGAGCGATAGCGTGGCAATCTCTACACGATAGGCGGATACTTAGCATGTGTAGAGATTGCCGCACTCGTACCTCGTTCGCAATGACGCGCGGGGAGAAATCCAAACAAAAAAGCCACCCGATTTAAATCGAATGGCTTTTTATATTTTTTGGATCTTCCGGTACAGTTACACTTTGATCTCAACTTCAACACCGCTTGGCAATTCAAGCTTCATTAGCGCATCTACAGTTTTTGAGTTTGAGCTGTAGATATCCAATAAACGTTTGTAAGAACATAATTGGAATTGCTCGCGTGCTTTCTTGTTTACGTGTGGTGAACGCAAAACAGTGAAAATTTTCTTTTCGGTTGGTAACGGAAGTGGTCCGCTAACTACAGCGCCTGTCGGCTTTACTGTTTTTACGATCTTCTCTGCTGATTTATCAACCAGGTTGTAATCGTAAGATTTTAATTTGATTCTGATTCTTTGGCTCATGTTATTTGTTTTGTGATCAACCCTAAGAGCTATTTGTTAGGGCGATCGATTGTTTATTTATTTAAAAAGTTGATTGGTAACTAATCTCTAATCACCAATCAACTAATCTCTATTTATGCGTTCGCAGCGGCTTTTTTGCCTTTTGCTTTAGCAACTACTTCTTCCTGTACGTTTTTAGGCGCTTCGGCATAGTGATCAAACTCCATGGTTGAAGTAGCACGGCCAGATGTGATGGTACGTAACTGGGTTACATAACCAAACATTTCTGAAAGTGGTACAGTAGCTTTAATTACCTGAGCACCTGCACGTGAGTCCATACCTAAAAGCTGGCCACGACGACGGTTCATGTCACCGATAACATCACCCATATTTTCTTCAGGGGTTAAGATCTCAATTTTCATGATCGGCTCTAACAATACCGGTTTACATTTTGGCAATGCCTCGCGGTAAGCTATCTTAGCAGCTAACTCGAAAGATAGCGCGTCCGAATCGACAGCGTGGAATGAACCATCAATTAAACGTACTTTTAAGCTGGTTAATGGGTAACCGGCTAATACACCGTTATCCATTGATGCTTTAAAGCCTTTCTCTACAGATGGAATAAACTCACGAGGGATTGAACCACCGCTAATTTCGTTCACAAACTGTAAGCCTTCCTGACCTTCGTCATTTGGCGACAATATAACCTGGATATCAGCAAATTTACCACGACCACCGGTTTGTTTCTTATAAGTTTCGCGGTGTTGTATAGTACCTGTGATAGACTCTTTGTAAGCTACCTGTGGCGCACCCTGGTTAACCTCTACTTTAAACTCACGTTTTAAGCGGTCCATGATGATATCTAAGTGCAACTCGCCCATACCTGAAATTACAGTTTGGCCGGTTTCTTCGTCAGATTTTACGTGGAACGTAGGATCTTCCTCAGACAATTTACCTAAAGCGATACCTAATTTATCTACGTCAGCCTGAGTTTTAGGCTCTATAGCTAAACCGATAACCGGCTCAGGGAAATTCATTGACTCTAATATGATCGGGTATTTCTCGTCACAAAGGGTATCACCTGTTTTAATATCCTTAAAGCCTACTACCGCAGCAATATCACCAGCACCTACGTTAGGTATTGGGTTTTGCTTGTTAGCGTGCATTTGGAATATACGAGAGATCCGCTCCTTGTTGTCAGAACGCATGTTATGCACATACGAACCTGCTTCTAAGTTACCAGAGTAAACACGGATAAAGCATAAACGACCTACGAAAGGATCGGTTGCAATTTTAAATGCTAAAGCTGCAAACGGCTCTTTTTCTGATGGTTTACGTAAAATCTCTTCACCTGTATCAGGGTGATGACCAATAATACCTTCTACGTCCATTGGTGAAGGCAACAACTCCATCACGTAGTCAAGCATGGTTTGTACACCTTTGTTTTTGAAAGATGAACCACAAACCATAGGAACGATCTTGGCATCTAAAACAGCTTTACGTAAAGCGTCTAATACTTCACGCTCTGTAATAGTTTCAGGCGCATCAAAGAATTTCTCCATCAGGCCTTCATCATATTCAGCTACTGATTCTAACAACTTCTCTCTCCACTCGGTAGCTTCTTCAATCATATCCTCAGGGATAGGCACTTCAGTAAAGGTCATACCTTTATCATGCTCATTCCAAACAATACCTTTCCAGTTAATCAAATCAACAACACCTTTAAAATGCTCTTCAGCACCAATTGGCAATTGCAACGGAACAGCGTTACTGCCTAACATGCTTTTTACTTGTTTTACAACATTTAAAAAGTCGGCACCGCTACGGTCCATTTTATTTACGAAGCCTATACGGGCAACGTTATAATTGTTAGCCAGTCTCCAGTTAGTTTCTGATTGTGGCTCAACACCATCAACAGC
>DHIR01000119.1 GCA_002403905.1 Mucilaginibacter sp. UBA4741 | reverse complement strand
CTGGGAGATGGGTATAAGAGACAGGTATTACTTACCGATAGCCGCCGTATTAATACGGCCGCCGAAGGTTTATTTTTCGCCCTGAGCGGCAGGCGCAACGGTCATGAGTTTATTGCCGGGGCCTACGCCGCGGGTGTCCGCAACTTTGTGGTAAAAGAGGGCCCCGAACTCAAACTGCCCGATGCCAATTTTTTAATTGTAATTGATGTGCTTGCAGCCCTGCAAACGCTGGCTGCGCACCATCGCGCCCGGTTTAATTTGGAGGTTATAGGTATAACCGGCAGCAACGGTAAAACTATTGTTAAAGAATGGCTGTACCAGTTAATGGCAGCGGATAGAAGTATTGTGCGTAACCCAAAAAGCTATAATTCGCAAATTGGCGTACCGCTTTCTGTATGGCAGATCAATGATAAAAACAACCTGGGCATATTTGAAGCCGGTATTTCCCTGCCGGGCGAAATGGATAAGCTGGAAGCCATTATAAAACCTTCCATCGGCGTGTTAACGCACCTGGGTACCGCCCATGACGAAGGTTTTGAAACTACCCGCGAAAAAGTGCTGGAAAAATTAAAGCTGTTTAAAAACTGCAGGCTGCTTATTCACAATTACGACCAATTGCTGGATTATAAAAAGGATATGCCCCAGGGGAAGTGTTTTACCTGGAGCAGAAATTTCAGGCAGGCCGATCTGTATGTTTTTAGCGAAACCATAATTAAAAAAAATTATTACCTCCGTGCAAGGTTTAAAGAAAACGAGATAGAGTGCCTTATTCCGTTTCTTGACCAGGCATCCATAGAAAATGCCATAGTTTGCTGGGCAACACTGTTAGCTTTAGATTACTCGCCCACCGAAACGGATAAACGCATGGAGCGCCTTAACCCGGTAAGTATGCGCCTGGAGCTTAAAATGGGGATTAATGATTGCTCTGTTATTGATGATTCTTACAATTCGGATATACAATCGTTAGAGATCGCGCTTAATTTTTTGAACCAGCAAAATCAGCATCAAAAAAAGACGGTGATACTATCGGATATATTTCAATCGGGTTTGCAGGAAGATGTTTTGTATAAACAGGTTGCCGAGCTGATCAAATCAAAAAACATTAACAAATTTATTGGGGTAGGTGCCGCGCTGGCAAAATATGAAGCGTATTTTGATGTGCCCGAAAAACATTTTTATGCAGATACCGCTGCATTGCTCAATGAATTATTTACGCTTAATTTTAAGGAAGAAGCCATATTGATAAAGGGCTCCCGCAGTTTCGAGTTTGAACGCGTGAGCCGGGCATTAGGCCAAAAAACGCACGAAACAGTAATGGAGATCAACCTGAACGCGTTGCTGGGCAATTTAAATTATTATAAATCAAAACTAAAACCAGGTGTAAAGATAATGGCTATGGTGAAGGCTTTCAGCTACGGAAGCGGAACGTTTGAATTAGCAAATATGCTGCAATACAACAAAGTTGATTATTTGGCCGTTGCTTATACCGACGAAGGCGTTTCTTTGTGGCAAGCCGGCATTAACCTGCCTATTATGGTGCTTAATGCCGAGCAATCAGCATTTGATAAGCTAACGGAATATAAACTGGAGCCTGTGATTTTCAGTTTCGGGTTGTTTGATGATTTTATAAAATATGTGCAGCAAAACGACATTGTAAACTACCCTGTACACTTGAAAATTGATACGGGTATGCACCGCCTGGGTTTTGAGTCTTTTGAAGTAGAGGCATTATGTGATGTGCTGGAAGTGAATAAGTATGTGCGTATATGCTCTGTTTTTTCACACTTAGCTGCCAGCGAGTCTGCGGAACATGATGAGTTTACTGCTAAACAGATCGGCAGGTTTGAAAAAGCAGCTAAAAAAATAGAGCGGTGTTTGGGTTATAAAATAATGAAGCACCTGTCTAATACATCAGCTATCACCCGTTGGCCCTCAGCCCAATTTGATATGGTGCGGCTGGGTATTGGACTATACGGTATTGACGCCGCTGTTGCGGCCTCTGACAATGCTTTGCAGCCCATTACCAGCCTGAAAACCAGTATATCACAAATAAAAAAAGTACCCGCGGGCGATACAGTAGGCTATGGGCGCAACGGTGTTATGTTAAAAGATGGTCGTATAGCCACCGTGCGCATAGGTTATGCCGACGGCTACCTGCGCGCGTTTGGTAACGGCGTAGGCAAAATGCTGGTAAATGGCGTTTTGGTGCCAACAATTGGCAATGTATCTATGGACCTGTGTATGATAGATGTAAGCAACGTGGAGGTAAAAGAAGGAGATGAAGTGATTATATTTAATGAACAGCACAGGATAGAAGAACTCGCAACCCAAATAGGTACTATTCCGTATGAGATTTTAACTAACATTTCGCAACGGGTAAAAAGAGTGTATTTTTATGAATAGAAATAACAGGGCATGAAAAACATAGTTAAGGCTTTATTGAATTATTTTTTTAAAGGGCTGATAGTGGTTGTACCGCTTGGCGCTGCCGCGTTTTTGATATTCTGGGCCGTTTCAAGTATTGACAGCGCCTTAAATTTAAGCGACTTTTTATGGACAGACAGCAAGGGTAAACCCCGGTATATACCAGGCCTGGGAATTGTAAATGTTTTTGTGATCATTATGATCGCGGGGATATTGGTGACCAGTGTAATAACCGATCCTATAAAACGCTGGTTTAATCGCTGGGTAAACCGTTTGCCGTTTTTTAATTTCCTGTACTCATCTATAAAAGATCTTACGGAAGCTTTTGTTGGCGATGAAAAGAAGTTTAACGAAGCGGTTATTGTTGAAGTAAACGAATTTGGCTTAAAGAAAATAGGTTTTTTAGTGCAAAAGGATCTGGCCAAGTTAAACCTGCCCGGCGAAGTAGCCGTTTATTTCCCGTTATCATACTCATTTGCAGGCCAGGTTGTTATTATACCTGCCGATAAAGTGAAACCTATCGACAAAAATGCTGCCGATATGATGAAGTTTGTAATATCAGGCGGTGTTAGTGGCCTTGATTGATTTTGCTTTTTTAACCGGTTTACTGAAACTTTTTATAGCAATAAAAACACTTATCAGCATTAAAACCGCAGCAAGTATATAAGGCGCTCCGGGAAAATAAACGGATGAAGATTTTTTTGTGAAGAAGAAAAATACATAACTTAACAAAAGCGGCCCTACAATAAGGCTGATACTATTTAAAACAGCAAATGACCCCTGCAATTCGCCTTGTTCATTCCTGGCAACTTTATCTGTCGCTATGCCCTGTAAAGCCGGGCCGGATAAACCACCAAGGCAATAGGGTACCATAAACAAATAAAGCATCCAGCCCCGGCTAACGAAAGCGATAAGCAACAAGCCAACGGCATAGAATATTAAACCCGCAATAATATTTTTTTGCTGCCCAAATTTTGGAACCGTGTATCTTATAAGGCCGGCCTGGATACTAAATAAAACCAATCCGGTAAAAAGCCCCAGATACCCAACGCTTGCCGGGGTCCAGTTAAATTTTTCATAAATAAAAGTTGATAATAAGTACTCCACCGCTTTTTGAGCAATGTATACTATTGTAGTGGCGCCTAACAGGCTTGCCAGAGCAGGTTGTTTTTTATATATTCTTAACAAAGATAAAAGCGGATTAGCGCGACCCCAGTCAAATTTTCTGCGATGCTCTTTCGCTAATGATTCGGGTAAAACAAATAAGCCGTAAAGCCCGTTGGCAAACGCAAAAGCCGCCGCAGCAATAAATGGAAGCCTTATATTAATTGCAAACAAAAAAGCGCCCAATGCTATGCCAAATATTAGCCCAATAGCCGAGGCTGCGCCTACCAGGCCAAAGTTAGCCGCCCTTTTATTGCCGGTACTTACATCGGCAATGTAGGCAGTAGCGGTAGAAGTGCTTGCCCCGCAAATACCGGCTATGATACGGCCAACAAACAGCCAGGCAATAGTTGGTGCAAAAGCCATTACCATGTAATCTAATCCAAAACCAAACAACGAGATCAATAAAATAGGGCGCCGCCCATATTGATCGCTCAGGTTACCCATTATACTGGCAAAGATCAATTGCATACTGGCGTACACAAAAGTTAGCCAGCCAATATATTCAGAAGCCTCGTTTACGTTAATATGCCCTAATACCTGCAATAATTTAGGCAACACCGGGATAATGATCCCCAAGCCCAGCACATCAATAAAAATAGTTATAAAAATAAATCCCAAAGCGGCAGACTGTTTAGGTTTTTTTGCCGTTTTACTTGCTTTATTAATAGACGAAAGCTGATTAGCCATAAAGAATTAGAATGTAAACTCAGCAGTCATTATAACCAATATTTTTAGTTTGTGTTTCTTTTAAAACTCCTAACGGCTAAAATGGCGCTCAATAACATTAAAACCGCTCCAATTGCAAATGGCGCACCCGGAAATCGAAAAAATGAATTAGGGGTAGTAAAATAATAAAAGGATTCTGTCATTAACAACGGACCAAATATTGAACTCAGACTCATTAACCCTGTTAAACCACCCTGAAGGTTGCCTTGTTCGTTAGCCGGTACGCTGGTACTCATATATCCCTGTAACGCTGGCCCTGCAATTCCACCCAAGCAATAAGGCACCAGGAAGGCAAACATCATCCAACCTTTGCTGGCAAATGCAAAAAGAATGAGGCCAATTGCATATAATAATAACCCCACCCATATACTGCGTTCTTGTCCTAATTTTGGTAGTATTATTCGGATCAAACCTCCTTGTACTATGGCAATCATCAGCCCAACAAACCCAAGCGAATAACCAACCCAAGCCTCGTTCCAGTGAAACTTAGACATTGTATAAAATGTCCACACACTTTGCACCGCTTGAGCTGCAAAATAGATAAGAAATAAAGAAAATGCCAAGCCGACAACAGATTTATACTTTTTAAGTTGAAATACAGAAGTAAAAGGATTTATTTTTTTGAAATCAAGTGGCCTGCGATTTTCTGGTGCTAAAGACTCGGGTAAAATAAAGTAACCATAAGCTGCATTAAGCAGTGCTAAAGCCGCGGCTGCTATAAATGGATAATGCACATTATATTTGCCTAATACCCCACCTATTACAGGCCCAATAATAAAACCTAAGCCAAAGGCAACACCTACCATTCCAAAATTAGCCGCGCGTTTCTCTGGTGTACTAATATCTGCTATATAAGCTGTTGCTGTTGTAAAGCTAGCGCCGGTAATTCCGGCAACTATACGCCCGACAAATAACCAACCTATAGTTGGCGCAAATGCCGATAATGTATAATCAATACTGAATCCTAATAAAGAGCAAAGCAATACCGGCCTACGGCCAAATTTATCGCTTAAATTACCTATTAAAGGAGCAAATGCGAATTGCATGGTAGCATAAGCCGCCGTTAGCCAACCGGCATAACTTGAAGCCTGGCTGATATCGCCTTTAATTAAATGTTCAATTAGTTTGGGTATAACCGGTATTATAATCCCTAGTCCAATTATATCAATTAATAACGTTGCAAATATAAAACCTAATGCAGCTTGCTTTTTTGATTTAACAGGTTGTATCATCCTAGAAATTCGGTTTCAATACATACTTGTCATAGAAGCGGAAGATATGCTCAGTAGCTTCTTCGGCAGTATCAACCAGGCGATAAAGGTTCAGATCATCCGGGTGGATATTATGTTCCTGGTTAAGCATTTTTTCAACTACCCAGTTAAACAAGCCTCCCCAATACTCAACACCAACAAATACAATTGGGAAACGGGCAATTTTACCGGTTTGTATTAAGGTTATCGCCTCGAACGATTCATCTAAAGTTCCAAAGCCACCGGGCAATACGATAAACCCTTGCGAATATTTCATGAACATTACCTTGCGGATAAAGAAGTAATCAAACTCCAAAACCTTATCCCTGTCGATATATTTATTGTGAAATTGCTCAAAAGGTAATTCGATGTTTAAGCCTACCGATTTACCACCGGCCTCGTAAGCACCTTTGTTAGCTGCCTCCATAATACCCGGCCCGCCGCCTGATATTACCCCATAGCCACGCTCTGTAAGCAGGCGTGCTGTATCTTCGGCCAGTTTATAGTAAGGGTTATCATTCTTTGTCCGTGCTGATCCGAATATGGATACACACGGGCCTATCTTAGCCAGTTTCTCAAAGCCGTCAACAAACTCGGCCATTATTTTAAATATCTGCCAAGAATCGGTTACTTTAATTTCCTGCCAGTTCTTGTTTTCAAACGCTTGTCTTATTTTTTCTTCTCCGGTCATTATCTTATTTTGTTGTAGTATAATTTGCTATTTCCTCTTTTGTTTTAGCCTTCGAGGTAAATAGCAAGCCTGCAAAGGTAATAATTCCGTTGAGCAGGATGAGTTCATTATCAAAAGTATAACCAAATAATTTAGCCGAGTTAGCGCTAAGGTAATAGCATATAGCCGGCGATATAAGGCAAATAAAGGGTACCAGCTTATCTTTAACCTGCCTGCCACTCATAAACAACCCAAACGAGTACAATCCCAACAGTGGTCCGTAAGTGTACGATGCGACTTTAAAAATAGCGCTTACCACCGCGTCATTATTAATAGAGTTAAATACTATAATGGTTAAAAACAGAAATCCTGAAAAAGCCACATGCACATAGTGCCGTGTGTTAACCATTTTTTTGCTGTTGATATCTTTACCCTTGTTGAAGTTTAAAAAGTCTACACAAAATGAGGTGGTCAGGGCTGTTAATGCTGAATCGGTTGTAGCAAACGTAGCTGCTGTTAGCCCCAGCATAAATACAATAGCCGGTACTACGCCTAAATATTTTAGGGCGATGGTAGGGTAGAGGTAATCGGTTTTTGCCACTGTAATGCCATAACGTGCTGCATACATATATAGCAAAGCGCCCACGCTTAAAAAGAATATATTGATAACCACAAATACCGCCGTAAAACTGAACATGTTTTTTTGCGCTTCGCGGATGTTTTTAAGGCTCAGGTTTTTTTGCATCAGGTCCTGGTCAAGCCCGGTCATACCTATTGTGATAAACATACCACCAATAAATTGCTTGCTGAAATGGAAGTGACTGGTCAGAAAATCATTAAAGAAGAAAATTTTGGAGTAGCTGCTGGTTTTGATGGCATCTACAGCTTCAAAAATACTAAAGTTCATGGCGCGGCAGATAAAGAATATCGACAGAAAAACCGATGAAACCAGGAATAAAGTTTGCAAACTGTCTGTTATAATAATGGTTTTTAATCCTCCTTTAAAGGTATAAGCCCATATCAACAATAAACATATCAATACCGTAACGGCAAACGGAACACCGTAACTATCAAAAATAAACTTCTGTAATACAATTACCACCAGGTATAATCTGAATGATGAGCCAATAACCCGGCTTATTAAAAATATTCCGGCTGCTGTTTTATAACTCCAGGTGCCTAAAGCATGCTCGATATAGCTGTAGATAGAGGTCAGTTTCATGCGATAATACAGTGGTAGCAATACTGTAGCTATGATAATAAACCCTGCCGCATTACCCAACACAAACTGGAAATAAGCAAACTCATCGCCGCTTGGCGCGCCAACTTTGCCGGGTACCGATATAAAAGTTACTCCACTTAATGCGGTACCAATCATCCCGAAGGCTACCAGATACCATTTGGAGTTGCGGTTGGCTACGAAAAATGTATCGTTATCAGATGATTTACGAGATGTTAACCACGAAATTATCAGCAAGACTAAAAAATAACCGACTATAAATGATAATAATACTCCTGGTGACATATTTAATTAATAAGCTATGTCATTTCGAACGAGGTACGAGGAGAAATCTTATACACGCGATAGACAAAGCGTATAAGATTTCTCCCGTTGGTCGAAATGACAATTTGATTTTTATTTCTTGCACACAAGTTATGTATTACAATATCATTAAACAAAAAACTTTCTGACTTCTATTAATCTTTCGGACTTGCTGACTAATACTTATCTTCGTACAATGAATTTCTCTTCTAAATTATTAGAAAACGCGGTTGCCGAGTTTGCAAAATTACCGGGGGTAGGGCAAAAAACAGCTTTACGGTTGGTATTGCATCTGCTTAATCAGGATAAAGAAGATGTAAATAAGTTTAGTGCTACCATAAGTAAACTACGCAACGAAATACAATTCTGCAAAACCTGCCATAATATTTCTGATCAGCCGGTTTGCGAAATATGTGCTTCGCATAAACGCGATCGTAGTTTGATCTGCGTGGTTGAAGATACCCGTGATGTTATGGCTATTGAAAACACCAGCCAATACAACGGCGTGTACCATGTTTTAGGTGGATTGATATCGCCAATGGATGGCATTGGCCCATCAGACTTGCAGGTTGACACCCTTGTTGAACGTTTAAATAACGAGGAAGTAAAAGAAGTAATTTTCGCGTTAAGCGCCACGATGGAAGGAGATACCACCATCTTCTATCTGCATAAAAGATTAAAACAATTTAATATAAGTATCTCAACAATAGCCCGTGGCATAGCCTTTGGAGGAGAATTGGAGTACGTAGATGAGATCACACTAGGTCGGTCCATTGCTACACGTGTTCCGTATGAAAATTCTTTATCCAGGTAAGTATGAAACTATCGGTAATAATTGTTAATCACAACCAATGTGATCTACTAAAACTCGCGCTAGACTCTTTAATTAAGGCAGGTAATGCTATTGATTATGAGTTGATTATAGTTGACAATGCATCAACCGACAATTCAGTTGAAATGCTTGCCACGGACTATCCTGACATTCGTTTAATTGCGAACGCTGTTAACTATGGCGTTGCAAAAGCCACCAACCAGGGAATCGAAGTGTCCAGAGGTGAGTATGTTTTACTAGTCAATGCGGATACCATTTGCGGCAAAGAGACTTTGGACAAAGTAATTGAGTTTATGGATGTTCACGCAGATGCCAGCGGACTGGGGGTAAGAATGTTAGGCCCGCAAGGTGGTTTTTTGCCAGAGTCAAATCGCGGATTAACAAAACCATGGATGGCCTTTTTTAAACTGATAGGCTTTGGTAAAAATCTTCCTAAAACACGTCTGTCAAATCGTAATCATAAGGTGTGGGTTGAAGAGTTTCAAACGTCAGAGATAGATATACTTGCCGATGGTTTTATGTTGATACGACGCTCTGTTTTAAACGAAGTAGGTTTGTTGGATGAGCGCTTTGTACAATACGGCCATAATATTGACCTTTCCTACAGAATGAGACTGCGTGGATTTAAAAATTACTACTTCCCCAAAACTTATATTATCAACTTTAAAAGCCAAAACCAGCCAAAATTTAGCTGGCAATACATAAAGAGTTTTTATGGCGCTATGCTTATATTCGCTGCCAAGTACCTGTTTAAATTGCCTGAAATAAAAATAGAAGGCATGCAGCTGTACCCGGCACAATATGAAGTTGAACAATAAGATAGTCATCATAACCGGTGCGTCATCTGGCATCGGCAAGTCATTAGCAGAAGAATTTGCCCGCCGCGGCGCTAACCTGGTTTTAGCTGCTCGACAGTATGTTACTTTGTGCGAAATTGCACAATCGCTACAAGATCAATATCAAATTAAAGCTGTAGCTGTACAATGCGATGTAGCTATAGAAAGCGACTGCGAACACTTGATAAAACAAGCCTTAACAACTTTTGGTAAGATCGATATACTAATAAACAACGCAGGCATATCCATGCGCGCGCTGTTTAAAGATGCCGATGTGCAGGTTTTAAAAACCTTAATGGATGTTAACTTTTGGGGAACAGTGTATTGTACCAAATACGCACTACCCGAAATCTTGAAAACAAAGGGATCAATAGTAGGGGTGTCATCCATTGCAGGTTATAAAGGTTTGCCGGGACGGACAGGTTATTCGGCATCAAAATTTGCTATGAATGGTTTCCTTGATGCTTTACGGGTGGAGAATTTAAAAACCGGCGTACATGTAATGACTGCCTGCCCGGGCTTTACCGCTTCAAATATCCGCAACACAGCATTAAATAAAGACGGTAATCAGCAAGGTGAAAGTACCCTGCACGAAGAAAAAATGATGACATCAGACGAAGTCGCCAAAATCATTGGTGATGGCGTTGAAAACCGCTCACGTACTTTAATTATGACAGGCCAAGGCAAGTTAACCGTATTTTTAAGCAAGCTAATACCAGGTGTGCTGGATAAGTTGGTTTATAATGTGTTTGCAAAAGAGAAGGATGCCTTGTTGAAGTAATTACAAGTTCAGGGTCTATGGACTAAACCAGTTCATAATCATCAATCTTATCCAAATTCAAAACAATGCGACCTTCTTCATCACGGTCAAAAGTTGGTTTAAATTTAGCTCCCCATACCATTTCATCATATAGGAAGTGCGTGAATGTACTGTTTGCGAAAACGTATCATCAAAAGCTTTCAGCAATACAGCAAAACTGGCTTCGCTGCTTGCTATTTCTTCGGGTGTTATGTCTTTTAACGGACTGTCATTATCAAGCGGATGCACAACGGTCCAGCTAAGCGTTAATATGCTCACCCGTTTTCTTTCTAATTCTAACGATAAAAACCGGCGTATTTTTTTGCCGTCTACATCTTCATTATACGAGAATATGACTTCCATCTGCAGATCTATCAGGGTGTTTCTACGCAGATTAGTTAGTCTAAACATTAATCCTTTACCATTATCACGATAAGGCGCAACCAGCAAATGCTCGCTGTATTTAATTTTTGCTGATGGCCTTGAAAAGCGCCCGTATAATAAACCGGTTGCTAATGCAAAGGCCAATAATCCCATCATAGATTCAAAAGCCGCTACACTATTAGCCGCCATGCCATGCGGGCTTATGTGCCCATAACCTACGGTTGATATGGTTTGCGCCGAAAAGAAAAAGGCATCCATAAAGCGGTAAAAAAAGGTATTCCCAACCGCACCATTTAAGGTTCCCGGACCTAAAGACACATATATAAATGCGAAAATTATATTAGCCGTTAAATATCCGGACAACACCAATAGCCAAAATTTACCCCAGCTCATGGTAATTAAGGTGTGGTAATTATTGGAGGTATTAAAAATAGATAACCCTTTACGCTTTACATTTATAGATCCATCGCGGTTTACCAGGCGTTGGCTCCTTATTACAGCTTGTGTGCCGAACCCCAGGTCATCTTCGGGGTTGAATTTACTTTTATGTAGTATGGCCATGTTAGTGAGTAGTTGATTGAGTTGAATAGTTGATTAAGTTGGGCATTTAAGTAAATAATGACTATCCACATAATCAACCAATTTAACTTAACCACGTAAAAATATCATTCTACTTGCTTTTCGGAAAAACTATTTCCATATTTGCTTCATAATGATAATTAAAAGTTTAAATAATAATTGGTGGTGGCTTAACGATTAATCGTAAGGCAAACTCCTGTTATTATAATAATATATTTAAAGGGTTGCCGTAAGGTAACCCTTTTTTGTTAGCAACGTTTAATGGTCATTTTAAATTAAACATCCCTTTAATGGGTATATATGAAACAAATACTTAATCATCTTTTTGAAAATAAAACACTTACCCGTGAGCAGGCAAAGAATATATTAACGCTGATATCGCAGGGTATGTACAATAACTCGCAAATGGCTGCCTTTATGATAGCCTATTGCATGCGCCCTATAACAGTTACCGAGTTAGAAGGATTTAGGGATGCTATGCAGGAGTTATGTTTAGCAGTTGATCTGGGAACCAATGACCTGATAGACCTATGCGGTACAGGTGGCGATGGTAAGGATACTTTTAATATTTCAACCCTGGCATCGTTTGTAGTGGCTGGTGCAGGTTATAAAGTTGCCAAACATGGTAATTATGGTGTGTCGTCAGGTTGTGGTTCATCAAACGTTATGGAATACCTGGGCTATAAGTTCACCAACAATATCGACGAACTGAAGCAAACTATTGATACGGCAAACATTTGCTTTCTACATGCGCCGTTATTTCACCCGGCAATGAAAATAGTTGCTCCAATACGCAAGGAACTGGGGATTAAAACATTTTTTAATATGCTAGGCCCGATGATCAATCCTTCAAAGCCTAAAAATCAATTAGTTGGGGTTTATAATTTAGAACTGGCGCGGATGTATGCTTATCTTTACCAGCGGTCCGACAAAAAATATACTATATTAAATGCTTTAGAGGGGTATGACGAGATTTCGCTTACCTGCGATTTTAAAACTTTTACACCCGACGGAGAGAAGATAAATTCATTAAAAGATTTGGGTTTTGAACGTTTAGACCCATCGGCAATAGTAGGGGGTAGTACGGTGAGCGAATCAGCAGCTATATTTATGCAGGTGCTTAGCGGCGATGCAACATCGGCCCAAAATAATGTGGTTTTAGCTAACGCGGCTTTGGCAATTAAAACTATCAATCCGCAAAATAGCTTTGCCGATTGTTTTTATGAAGCCGAACAATCATTACTCAGCAAAAAAGCATTAACAAGTTTTAAAACTTTGGTTGGCAACTAAAATGAAGATAAAGGTTTGCGGGTTAAAATACCCCGACAATATAAAAGCTGTAGCAGATCTGGCTCCCGATTATGTGGGCTTTATTTACTATGGCCGGTCGCCACGTTTTGTGGACGATATTACGACTGATACTTTAGCAAATTTACCTGCACCTATTTATAAAACCGCAGTTTTTGTTGATGCAGATCTGCAGGAAATAAGTAGGCTTATTGAGCAATATGAATTTGATGCTATACAATTACATGGCAACGAGGATGCTGAATTTGCAAACTCATTTAGGGATAAAGTTCAGGTTATTAAAGCCTTTGGTTTAAATGAGGATTTTGATTTTAGCCAGTTAAATACTTACTCTAACAAAGTAGATTATTTTCTGTTCGATACCCAAACAGATGCACATGGTGGCTCCGGTAAAACCTTTAACTGGGATGTTTTAGAAAAATATAAACTAAACGTGCCATTTTTTTTAAGCGGAGGTTTAAGTTTGGATAATTTGGAGCAGGTTGCTAAAATTACCCATCCGCAATTTTATGGGGTTGATTTAAACAGTAAGTTTGAAACCTCGCCCGGACTAAAAGATATAGAAAAATTAAAGCAGGCCTTTAGCCTGATAAAACAACATACTACGCATGAAATACGGAGTTAATGAACAAGGTTATTATGGCGATTTTGGCGGCGCTTATGTGCCCGAAATGCTATACCCCAATGTTGAAGAATTAAGGCAGCAATACTTAAAGATAATTGAAGAACCGGCTTTTAAAGCCGAGTTTGATCAGCTTTTAAAAGATTATGTGGGCAG
>DHIR01000276.1 GCA_002403905.1 Mucilaginibacter sp. UBA4741 | reverse complement strand
TATTTTAATGCGTCTGCCCTGGTTTGTTAGGAGCATTTTTTACTAAAACTTCACTCTTGGAAAGTTTTCTCATTTTAATATCGGGATTAATGCTGGCAACATTACCCAGATTGATTTGCTGCCCAATACAGATTGTAGTATAAACCAGAAAGCATAAAATTAATGTCAATTTTTTCTTCATTTTTACAAATTTAAATCATGCCTCAATCATCGTTGAAACACCTCCGGATATTTCCTTATAAAATAAACAGGTGTACAGCTCCAGGCATGGCAATAGCTATTTACCGGGAAAAAGTTATAGGGCGATCTAAAATCGTCGGTTGGGTCGTACACTTCCCAAAAAGTATCGGCGCCTTTGGCTACCATGCCGCCCCAGTAGCTGGTAAGCGCCTCTTTGGCTTCAGCTTTCAGGTCGCAGGCTAACAGGGCCGCTACATAGTAATGGTACATATAAGGCGCGCCGGGATGCACCGCGTTAGGCAACGTTGGCAACGAGCGTAACGCTTTTTGCGCTTCGGCTTTAGAGCCGACCCCCGCCAAAACCATCCAGGCTTGCCCGCCGTATGATACCTGCTTATCTGCCCCACTAACAAACATCCCCGACTTTTTATCATATAAATTTTTATAAGCCGCGTCCTTTAGTTTTTTAGCCAGGGCAGGTATTTCGGCCACTTCGCTTTCCTTGCCCAGCAATTTAGCCAGGGCATAGGTTTGGTTAAGTGTATAAATAGTTATGCCCTGTAAAGGCGCTTGCTTATCCAGCCCGTCCTTCCAGTCGAAAAACACCCACCACTCTTTGCCGGCTTTAATGTAATCCATCATGCCATCTTCGCCGGTATATTTTTTGGCAATATCGAGCTGTTTTTTGGCTACGGGCCATAGGTCGAGGCCGGTTTGCGTATCGCCGGTAGCGGCAACATACTCTTTAAGGGCCACGTTGTACAAAAAACAATAATCCAACAAGCGGCTCTTTTGCGCATGTGGTACGGGTTCTTCAAACGCGTTGGCATTCAGGATACCATCATCATTTGCTAAGCCTGCCAGCAGGTACAGACAGCGTTTGGTAAGGTTGTTATTTTTAAATGAGTACAAGTTAGCCAACGACTCCAGATAGGTATCGCCTATCCATAACCTGCGGTCGCGTTTGGGGCCATCCTCGTACACGGTTTGCATACACTCTTTAAGGGTAGTCAGGCCAATGCGGTCAATATCTTTTATTATTTGTGGCGTACCGGCAGCTAACGCGGGCGGTGTAACCGTAACCGAGGTACTGGCTTTAAACTGGATATCAGCGAAACCAAATTCAAAGCCGGAAGATGAACCCAGCCACTCTATCTTAACGTATCTAAAAGATAAGCGCCGCGGAATGGTAATAGTGGCTGGTAAAACGCTAACGGTCACCGTTTCGTCCTGCAGCCAGGCGCGGCTCAGGTGGCCGGGGTAGGGGTCAAAAGGCGTGGCTATCTCTGATGGCACCTCGCCAAAAGTTAATTTTAACCGTAGTGGCGCGTCCATATCGCTGCGCCGGGTTTTTAGCGTAAAGGTGCAATAGCCGGTTAGGTGTTCGCCAAAATCAACAACAATGCCGCTGTTTTTTTTGTTGAATGATGAATTGTAAAGCTGTTCTATACCGCCTGACTTTACAGCTTTCCATCCCTGGAAAGCCGCGGCATCCTTTTCTATCTTAACAATGCCAACAGGATGTTTTATAGTTTCGGTAAGTGTAGGTTTTAGGTCCTCGGCTTTTTTAAGCCATGACTGGCGGTAGGGGGCGTAAAGGTTCTGTGCCTGTAGATTAATTGTTAAAAATATTAAAGTGCAGATCAGTAAAAATAAAAATCTGTAATTGGGTCTGCTTAATACCATACGGTAGCTATATAATTGGTTGATGCAATATACAAACATTAGCCAGCCATTAATATTTGTATAAATATTTTGATGATAAGAAGTTATCTATATATTTGCTCAACAGTGTTGAATCATTATAAACCTTGTTTCAATATTGTACCAATATCCCTTGCCCCCAATTGATTTATAAACTCGCAAAACAAATGAAAACAAAATTTCATGCAGGCAACGCCTATAAAATTACTTTGTTGCTTTTTTTATTGATAATTACCTGTAGCCGGTTAATGGCTCAAACAGCCGATAAGCCATTATATTTGGACTATACAAAACCGGTTGAGGAGCGGGTGAAGGACCTAATATCGCGCATGACACTGGAAGAAAAGGCAGAATATCTAAATCACGTTGGGCCTGATATTCCAAAATTTGGTATCAAGTCTGATAAATGGAACCAAAGCTTGCATGGGGTTGTGTGGACACGCCCAACTACCATGTTCCCGGTGTCCATTGCTATGGCTGCTACGTGGGACACCAGGCTGGTGCATACCGAAGCTACCGCCATATCAGACGAGGCGCGTGCTATTTACAACGGTTGGCATAATGACCCTAATTTCCAGGGCGAGAAAAAAGGGTTGATCTATCGGTCGCCAGTAATTAATATTAGTCGTAACCCGTACTGGGGCCGCATTAACGAGTGTTTTGGTGAGGATCCATTTTTAACCGGGCGCATTGGTGTGGCACACGTAACCGGCTTGCAGGGTAACGATCCTAAATATCTAAAGCTAGTCTCAACTTTAAAACACTACGCGGTTAATAACGTGGAGCAAAACCGTACCGCACGGTCGGCCACGGTGAGCGAGCGTATGCTTCATGAGTTTTGGCTGCCGCATTTTAAAGATTGTATAGTTGAAGGTGGCGCGCAATCTATCATGGCATCATATAACGCAATAAACGGCGTACCCAACAACATTAATCACCTAATGCTGACCGATATTTTAAAGAACCGTTGGGGCTTTAAAGGTTTCGTAGTGTCTGATCTGGGTGGGGTTAACACCATGGTTAACGGCCATGAAAAAGGAAAAATGAGCTATGAGGAAGCCGTAGCGCAATCTATAAACGCCGGCTGCGATTTCTCTGACAAAGAGTTTATGCAATACATCCCCATAGCGGTAAACAAGGGTTTGTTAAGCATGGCCAAGCTGGACGAATCTGTATCGCGTGTTATGCGTGATCGTTTTTTGTTAGGCGAGTTTGATCCGCAGGACCGGGTACCTTACAGTAAAATACCCATGAGCGTAATTGGCAATGCAGAGCACGTTAGCCTGGCACTAAAAGCCGCGCAGGAAGCTATGGTACTGCTAACAAACAAAAACCATATACTGCCTTTAGACAAAAATAAAATTAAAACTATAGCCGTAATTGGTCCGCATGCCAACATGTTTACGGCAGGCGGTTACAGCGGTAAACCTATTGACGCGGTTAACCCAATGCAGGGTATTAAGAACCGTATGGCGCCGGGTACAGAAATTATTTATGCAGCCGGGTCAGAAATAACCCATCGCCGCAACGCGCCGCCGTTTAATAAGGACGAAGAATTACAAAAAGCGGTTGACGCGGCCAAAAAAGCTGATGTAGCCATTTTATATATCGGTACCACCCTGGATATCGAAGCTGAGGGCCGTGATCGTACTTCGTTAGAATTACCCGGCAACCAGGAAGAACTGGTTAAAGCGGTTTTAGCCGTTAACCCACGTACTATTGTTGTGCTGATGAATGCAGGCCCGTTAACTATCCCTTATATTAAAGAAAACGCTCCTGCTATTTTAGAAGCCTGGTGGCCGGGCGAGCAAGGTGGCAACGCCATCGCCGACGCGCTTTTTGGTAATATCAATCCCGGTGGTAAAATGCCTTTAACGGTATATGCATCGGCAGAGCAGGTGCCATCGCAGGATGAGTATGATGTTACCAAAGGTTTTACTTATATGTATGTTAACGGCAAACCGTTGTTTCCGTTCGGCCATGGTTTAAGCTATACTACGTTTAATTACAGTAACCTTAAATTATCAGCCAAACAAATAAAAGATAGTGGTGTGATTACTGTATCTGTTGATGTTAAAAACAGCGGTAAAATAACCGGTGATGAGGTAGTGCAACTGTATATACATGATGTCTCGCCCAGCTTAAAACGCCCTAACGAGGAGCTGCGCGGATTTGAGCGTATTACTTTGGCCCCCGGTCAAACTAAAACAGTTAAACTAACCATACCGGGTAGTAAGCTGGCTTTTTATGATGAAAAGATACATGATTTTAGGGTAGAGCCGGAAATGATAGATGTAATGGTGGGCAGTTCATCGGCTGATATTAGGTTAAAGGCACAATTTAGGGTAACTAATTAATTGTTGCTTATGACGGACGATAGTAACGTTACCTCGACGCTTTTAATGCAGGTGCATGATGAGAAGGAAAACCTTTTTAACATTGGCGATCGCATTAAAAGTTTGCGCATACACCAAAAACGTACCTTGCAGGAAATTGCTGATAGCAGTGACCTGTCAAAAAGTATGATCTCTAAAATTGAGAACAATCATACCGTGCCGTCAATTGCCACATTGGTTAAAATTGCCAAAAGTTTGGGCACTAATATATCTAACCTGTTAGAGCAGGATGGTTGGGCTAGAACAGTTTTAACAACCCAGGCAGAGGCTCTGCATAATTTGACATTGACAGAGAAAGGATATTCAGTTTTCCCCTATGCTGCCAGCTTTCATGAAAAAAAGATGCAGCCTTTTTTGTTCAGCGCTAAAAAGGGAGAGGTGGTGCCGCACCGCCTCTCGCATGAGGGCGAGGAGTATGTTTTTGTTATAGAGGGCGAAATGAAAATGAGTGTTGGAGAGATAGAATACATTTTAAAAAAAGGCGATAGCTTATATTTTAGCTCACTGCAAAAACATGGTATTATGCCCGTTAGCGATGAAGTGATTTATCTGGATGTTTTTGTGTAGATAATTATTGGGGAATTAAAATTCATGGCGATTTTAGTCGCCCTCTTTTTTTACACCTTTTAGCAAAGCATAACATTATCTCATTACCATTGTAGTAATATCGTTTATCTTTATAATAAATTAATACTAATATGGCAACTAAATATTTATATCTCTATATTATTGTTGGATCGATATTGTTGATCTTGGGCGTGTATAGGTTAATTGCGGATATGCAATTTTCTTATAGGGTAGTTGGCTCTCTATTACCATCGTTTGCCATGTTTTATTTAGCTTATAAAGTCTATAAATCGAAAAGCGATGATGAGCTGATGTAAAATAATTGGTATTGTGTATTGCATAGTACTATATTAATTATATATTTGTGCTGAACTTAATAGAAGCACAATGAAAAACTTAAAAACCACAATAGCGGCCTTAGGTCTGATTATACTGTCATCGGCTTGTCGGATGAATAGCAGGCACGTAATTATTACCGATGGCGATAATCACAGCAATACGCGAATAGAGTACTTTGGTCGCACGTATTTTAATGGGGATACGGCTATAGCACATATAACCCCTCACGGTTCTGTTAAATACAAAAGAGATGACCGCGAATTAATTGCCGAATGTGATAACAACGGCGGAATAGTTTATCGCATAAACAACAGCGATGAGCAGGCTCATTTAAACGCAGGCGATAAAACATTTTTGGCACAGGCCATTAAAGACATGATAAAACATGGCCATAACAATGATTAATAAGTTGAAATAGTACGGGTGTAGTTTTAGAGCGGAATATTTTCGAAAAAAAAAGCACCCCGATTAGTCGGGATGCTTTACGATTAAATTTTATAGTGATTTTTTAGATAACTTTTACATTTACCGCACTAGGGCCTTTTTTACCGTCTTCAATATCAAATGATACTTTATCGTTTTCACGAATTTCGTCGATTAGGCCGGATGAGTGTACAAAAACGTCGCTTCTGTCATTACTCTGTGAAATGAATCCAAAACCTTTTTCGGTATTGAAAAACTTTACTGTTCCTTCTTTTTGCATTATATTTTTTTGAATAAGCTCGCAAGGTAGTCATATATAGTGGCATATCTGTTTTTTGGTAGATATTAAAACCAGCCATAGCTATTTATATTCAATTATCTGCTGATATTCAATAAAGTATAGCTACCTTTAAATAATTCCCATACAAACACTTAGGCATTGCCCATTTTTCTTATACGGTGATATTTAAGCTTTGCGCTAATAGTATATCAGTATAAAAATCACAATTACTACCCGTTAAATATTTGCCTGCTGCAACAGGGGTGTTCCTTGTCAGTTTAAATGTATCATCATGAGTAAAGACAGAAAAACCGTTAAAGAAAAAAAGAAAGAGCCTAGCGCTAACGTAAACAAAAAAGTATCCAGCTACCAGTCAGACAAAGGTTCGATGTCACAATCAGATTCTTCCATAGGTAAAAAATCAAAATAATGATGAAAGAACAATCTATAGAAAATCAAACCAAAATATACCTGTATGATTTAATGAATACAGCAAAAGAGCATGGTTTTAAAGGCGAGGATAGCTGGCAATTGAGCATGGTGACAGATACCGAAAGAATAAAAATTCAAAAAGATTATTATCCAACCATAGCAACTAAAGTTATCCCCGAGTTTTTATTGCAGGTGTTTAACTTAACCAAACAAAGGCTTAATCAATCGTTTACCAAGCCTGATGAAGGAGCAAATAACCGCAGTGTGGTAAACAGCGAGTTGAGCTATATTGTTGCTTTTAACCCCAAGCGCCCGCGTACTTAATATAATTTAAAACAAAACACCTTATTTGTGTATTGTGTATAAGTCTTTGTAATGAGCTTCACAATTAAGTATGGAACCTTTAAAAGTTAACAAATACCTCTTATTATTTATACTTGCAATATGCCTGGCACCATTACGTGTTAAGGCATATTCTGTTTTAACCCATGAGGCTATTATTGATGCAAGCTGGGAAAAATCAATCAAGCCATTATTGAAAAAAAGATTCCCCGGTGTAACTGATGCGGAGTTAGTGATAGCCCACTCTTATGCTTACGGCGGTAGTTTAATGACCGATATTGGTTACTCGCCTTATGGCAGCATTTATTTTACGGATCTGATACATTATGTGCGCAGTGGCGATTTTGTAAATAATTTGATCTCTGAATCGCAAAACTTAAATGAATACGCCTATGCCTTAGGGGCTTTGTGCCATTATATGGCAGATAAATACGGCCATTCAATTGGTACCAACCTGGTTGTACCTATGGTTTATCCCAAACTAAAAGAAAAGTATGGTAAAGTAGTAACTTACGAAGAGAAGCCTATAGCACATACCCGTGTAGAAATAGCTTTTGATGTATTGCAGATAGCGCGGGGTAATTATGCATCACAAGCCTATCATGATTTTATTGGTTTTAATGTTGCTAAACCTGTTTTAGAAAAAGCTTTCCTGAAAACTTACGGACAAGACATTAATACCATATTTAGCGATCTGGATAAATCTATTAGTAGTTTTAGATGGGCCATAAATAGTTTAATGCCTACTATAACCCGCAGTGCATGGGTAATTAAAAAGAGCGAAATAAAGAAAAACATGCCGGGAATAACCAGCCGGAAATTTCAATATCGCATGCATCGCAAAAAATATTATGAAGAGTATGGACGCGATTTTGATAAACCCAAGTTTAAAGAGCGTGTAATAGCTTTCCTGTTAACTATTGCGCCAAAAGTTGGCCCGCTTAGAGTCTTCAGGTTTAAAGAGGTTGGAGCCGAAGGCGAAAAGCAGTTTATAAAAAGCTTTGATACCGTAATGAATAAATATGCAGCCGCTTTAGCCGAATTAAATTATCAGAAGCCCACGTTAATAAATGTTGATTTTGACACCGGTAAAAAAACGGTTTATGGCGAATATGAACTTACCGATAAGGCTTATGACAAACTGGTAGATCAGTTAAACGAAAACAAATTTGTAGGTTTAACAGCACCACTTAAACGTAATATTATAGACTTTTACAGCAAAGCTGATACTGCCGCTATTGCAAAGAAAGACCCTGCCGGTTGGAAAAAAACAAACATCGCTTTGAAGCAAATAAAGATTGCCAAAGTAATACCTGCCGATAGCTTAAAAATAACTATGACACCCAAAGAAAAGGATGCAGCGAAACAAGCTGAGAAACAAACGAAAAATAAAAGTTTGTAATTGTTAGCGTTATTTAAGGTATTTTTTTACCATGTCGGTAAGGTCCGACAGATCAAACGGTTTCCTTAAATAAGAATCGGCTAAACCGGCTTCGGCAATTTCTTTGATATTGCTTACTGCAGAGATGATGATAACGGGTATATGATTTGTGGCCGGGTTGCTTTTAAGTTCGCGGCTTAATTGCTCACCATTGGCGTCACTTTTCCATTCGGTAAGCCAGTTATCCAGCAATATCATATCCGGCGCTATCTCATGTATTGATCTCAGAATTTTCGAATCTTCCGAAGAGATCACTTCATAGTTTTCTTCTTCCAAAACATAAACAATAGATTCCCTAATGTCTTTGTCATCCTCAATTACTAGTATCTTTTTCGCCATCGCAGTATAGGTAATAATAGCAATAACAACAATACATGGCCATTTTGTTTTACTTGCAGTAATAATTTAACACAATTATGACTAATAAGACAGTAAATGGATAGGCAATCGCTTTTAAAACTCAATGGCCCTTAGGAGGCACCTAGGGAGCCTTTTTTATATTCATTTATGCTATAAACAGGCGACTCCTTTGGAGTCACTCATCAAAACCGTAAATAGTTCCGGAGGAACTACCTGTTTATAGCATAGAAGATGGTGTTTTAAGGGCTCCAGCGGAGCCGCCTGTTTTTAAAAGCGATTCCCTGAGTAAATTGAGGGAGATAATGTGTTAAAAAGTTTTGCTGTTATAGCAAATACGACATCGCGGCTCATAGCTGTCCTTTTCGCCCAGTAATACCTTTTCTTTGCTGGGTACTAAACGGTAGGAGTAAAGCGCCGGATTACCGCATCTAAGGCATACCGCATGCACTTTGGTAACAGATTCGGCAATGGCCATCAGCGTGGGCATAGGGCCAAAGGGACGGCCCTTAAAATCCATATCCAAACCGGCAACAATTACACGTATGCCTTTATTGGCTAAAGTGGTGCAAACATCAGGTAGTTTATTATCAAAAAATTGTGCTTCGTCAATACCAATTACCTGTGCGTGGCCGGCCAATAATAATATTTCTGATGATTTACTAACCGGTGTAGAGGCCGCCGCAGTAGCATTGTGTGATATTACATCATTCTCATCATAACGCACATCCAGCTTAGGTTTAAAAACCTTAACGCTTAGCTTTGCATAACGGGCGCGGTTTATCCGCCGTATCAATTCTTCGGTCTTACCCGAAAACATGGACCCGCAAATAACTTCGATACCGCCACCGCTTTCATTTTTTCGCTTAAAAACCTCTTCGGTGAGCTGCATAGTAAACTTTTAGTAAGGGTCTAATATCAGAATTTAATGCTTAATTTTGGTAAGCATTTTTTCTAAAGTATTGTAATGAAGCAACTGGAAGTATTTAATAAGATAGGTGGCATAATAAAAGAGCTTAATGACCAATATAAATACATTGAAGCCAATCCCGAAAATTTAAATGACCTGGAGCTGGAGCTATTTGTTGCCAATGCCCATTTTTTGGCAGATCATGCCGAAATACTAAGTAAACTAAGCCTGCGAAGCAAAGCCTTAAAAGCCGTTGAACCCGAAAAGGTAATTGATATCGAAAAGATAATTGAGCAGAAGAAGCCTACAGTTAACGAAAAGTTTTTTGAGCCGGTAGTGCAGCAACCCAAGCGCGACCCTAAACGCGTTGAGCTGGCAGATACTACCCCAAAAGCTGATGAGCCGGTGGCACATATTGACCTTTCCACAGATACACCAAAAGACTCGTACTCATTTATAATGGAGCAACCCGAAGTTATAAGGCATGAATTGGTTGTTGACGATGACGACGATACAGGCGAAGATCTGGAAGAAGAGGTAATTGAACCGGAAGCAGTAGAAGAGGAGGCCGAAGAGAAAACCGAAGAAATTGTAGCGATTGAAGAACCTATAACATCCATTAAAGAAGTTGAAAAACCCGTCGCTAAAAAAGAACCTGTTAAAGACAAAGAAGAGGTTATTACCATTAACCAAAAAATATCAGCACAATTAAGCACCAAGAATAATGTAACAGAGCAAGCCATTGCGCAGCCGGTAACTAACATTAAACAGGCTATTACCCTAAACGATAAATTGCTGTACATAAAAGACCTTTTTAACGGTTATAACCTTGCCTATAGCGAAGCTATTGAGATACTGAACCGCTTTAATACGTTTGAGGAAGCAAGCCGCTTTTTAAATAAAAACTATACCGTTAAAAATAACTGGGATGGTAAGGCTGAAACAGCCGATAAGTTTTTTGCGTTGTTGAAGAGAAGGTATAGTTAGGAATAGTGATTAGAGATTGGTGATCAGAGATTAGTTGTTAAAAAGGATCCGCATTGATCTCGTCATGAGTCGACCTGTTCTTTTTATACTTTGATTTTGGGTTTATGATGGTTTATTCCATCATTAATAACTTTAAATTCACTTAATGATGGACTTTTATAACATTATTCCCGTGATTCCGACTAATGGCGAATCTGCATTGATCTGAGTATAACCATCTCGCCCTATTACTCCCCCTTTAGGGGGCTGGGGGGTTAAGCGTAGATCATACCCATCCTGTTCGAATCCAGTTTTATCAGGATAAAAAGCATAACGGTAAAGCTTATCAGGGATGACCCGCCATAACTTATCAGCGGCAGCGGAATACCTATTGATGGTACAATCCCAATGGTCATGCCGATATTGATTACCACGTGGAAGAAAATAATAGACCCTACACCATAAGCATAGATGCGCGAGAAGGGCGATCGCTGTCGTTCGGCGATATAGATTATCCGCAGCACCAGCAGCAGGTATAACCCTAGTACTACAACAGATCCGGCAAAGCCAAATTCCTCACCTACGGTACAGAAAATAAAGTCGGTGCTTTGTTCGGGTACAAACGAGTATTTGGTTTGTGTACCTTGCATATATCCCTTACCCCATAATTTGCCTGAGCCTATGGCTATTTTTGACTGATTAACATTATAACCTTTTCCCTTCGGATCACTGGTAATGCCCAATACAATGTCAATACGTACTTTTTGATGAGGTTTTAATACTTTGGTATATAGAAACTGCACGCTAAATACAAAAGTTATTAATATACCAGCGCCAATAAGCATGGTAAGCATTAGCTTACGGTTTCGTTTAAATAAAAGTATAACTATTGCCGAAACCACAACTATGCCGCCCATTATCAGTGGTAAGTTGTTTAGCTTAAGTGTTAACACAAATAGGGCTATAAACAAGCCTTCCAGTATCAGGAAATATGGTGACAGTCCCTCGCGGTATAAAACAAACAACAACGAGCTAAATACCAGAGTAGATCCCGCATCGAGTTGCAGCAAGATCAATATCATCGGGAAAAAGATGATGCCTGCAGCTATAGCAAATGATTTTGGCTCGCTCACCTTTACGTTTGCCCCGCTTAAATACCGGGCCAGTAGCAGGCAGGTAGCAAACTTGGCAAACTCTGATGGTTGCAGCCTGAAGCCGCCCGGTAATGATATCCAGGCCTGGTTGCCGCCCACATTACGCCCTATAACAAGTACAAGCAAGAGGAGTAATACTGTTATGGTATATATAGCAGGTGCTAATGCCGAGAGGAACCGGCTCTCTAACAACAAAATAAATATCCCCAAAACAATAGCTATAATAACAAATATAAACTGCTTGCCATAGTTAGTATCAAGGTCGACAAAAGAGGGGTTCTTAGGGTCAAATACAGCCGAATGGATACTGAGCACGCCAATTGCACAAAGGGCCAGGTAAATGAGTACCGTTAGCCAGTCTACATTAAAAAAGAAGCTGCGCTGTTGGTTACTCATCATCTTTTGGTTTAATGGCTGCCATGTGTTTTGGAGCTGTTACTGTTTTATTCTTTTTTGCTGCCGATTTGATTACCGCCTTTTTACGTATCGAATCTGCCTTTAGTTTTTTCAGGCTATCGGCTTTGGCTTTTTGTGCGGGTGAAATTTTATTAATGATTTCCGGTAACAGGTTAGCGTTCATATAATACTCCGGCTCAATGCCTGACGGGCGTCGGCTAATACTGTCGCGCAAATATTTTTCAACTATAAAACTGGCAATTGGTGCGGCCCAGGTAGCACCCTGTCCTGAATTTTCGACCACTACTGCTATGGCTATTTTGGGATTTTCTCTGGGCGCGAACGCAACAAATACCGAATTGTCCTTACCCGACACTTGCGCGGTACCTGTTTTTCCGCACATGATTATGCCGGGTATTTTTGCCCCGGCAGCTGTACCCGCATCAACCACGCGCTGCATCCCGTCAATTACCGGTTCAAAATATTGCGCGTCTATCCCCACATAATTTTTTAGGGTATACTCTTGTTTTATGATCCGCTTACTACCGATAGATTTTATAAGGTGCGGCTTGTAGTAAAAGCCGTGGTTAGCAATGGTAGCCTCTATATTGGCCAATTGTAAAGGTGTAGCTGATAACTCGCCCTGCCCGATGCCTAATGAAATAACCGTGCTTGAGCGCCAACCGCCACGATGATAAAGTTTATCATAAAACTTTGCTTTGGGTAAGTTACCGCTGTTTTCGCCCGGCAGATCAAGATCAAGCCTGGAGCCCAAGCCAAACTTGGCCACATTGTTTCGCCATAAGGTAAACGTTGTATCGGTTTGTTTTGCACCGTTACGGTTTATCAATTTTTCAAACACCATATCAAAGTAACCGTTGCATGATTCGGCCACGGCGCTGCTCAGGTTAACTAATCCATGGCGCTCGTGATGAAAACAAGGTATCCTGCGATTACCCGCCTGATAATAACCCGGGCAATTGTAAGTGGTTTGTGGGGTAATAATGCCTTCCTGCATGGCAATTAGCGCGCTTAATGGTTTAAACGACGAGCCCGGAGGATAAGTGCCCATTATAGGCCTTATTAAAAAAGGTTTATATGGGTCAGTATCTAATTCTTTGTAATTACCGCCTCTTGCGGGGCCTACCACCATTAAGTTTGGGTTATAGGTAGGGCTGCTTACAAAAGCAAGGATTTCGCCGGTTGACGGCTCAATGGCTACAATACTGCCAACTTTATTTTGCATTAGCTTTTCGCCCAGTTTTTGGATGCGCAGATCTAATGATGATATTAATCGCTCGCCTGATATGGCTACGGTATCATAAGCCCCATTCGCATAATGGCCTTTTGCTATTCCTCTAGAGTCGACCATCATGTTCCTGACACCACGCTGGCCGCGTAAAACACTTTCGTAAGCTTTTTCAACACCACTTATGCCCACATAGTCGCCCCGGTGATAATAGCCCCCAGATTTGGCAATTACACCTTCTGACGCTTCTCCAATAAATCCTAAAAACTGCGCGGCGGCCGAATCAGGATAAATACGTATAGGGTGAGGCACTACCTTAAACCCCGAAAACTCTGACATCCTTTCCTGTAACGATGCGTACAGTTGGGGCGATAACTGCTTATCAAAAGGCGATTCGAGATTACGTGAATATTTTACCGCTTTTTCAATTTTGGTAGCAAACTCTTCTTTGGTGATACCTATTAATTTGCAAAACTCAACTGTATCAATTCCCTTAACATCTTTTGGGGTAACGGTAATATCATAAACCAGTTGATTCTGCACCAATAGTTTTTCATTACGGTCTAATATCGGGCCACGGTCGGGGAACAGGATTTCCTGGCGGATAGCATTCTTTTTGGCATAGAACAGGTATTTATCATCAATTATCTGGATGTAAAATAACCGCCCAAGTAATACCAGTATAAGCGTTATGAAAATGCCGCCAATAACGTATCTCCGCTCAAAAAAATTATTCATTTACGCTCTTTGCTTTTATAAAATAACAAGCCCGAAACCATTATCAAAAATACCGTAAATAATGAACTTAAAACAACACGGGTTATTGTGTACTGGATCTCTGAAAAGCGGAAAACCTCCAGGTTAAAAAGAAAGAAGTGGTGGAATAAGGTGAGTATAAGCGTATAAGTAAAAAACCACCTAAAGCCCATAATACTTAGCGTTGGCTCGGGCTCATTATCAAAGCCTTCTTTTTGTACGGTTAT
>DHIR01000216.1 GCA_002403905.1 Mucilaginibacter sp. UBA4741 | reverse complement strand
GGTTCAAATAGTAATGGTTTTAGGGTATGGAAAAACTGATAATCGAAATGAAAGTAATCACTTATAGCATGATTCATCATGTGGCCAAAGCTTTCCTTTATTTGTAGGTTTTCCTGCCCGCATACATGGCAAAACTTGCCTTGTAACTCTGCGCCGCAGTTTAAACAATCAGTCTCGGTACGGTAATGTTTTTTCATTAATTGATAGCAATATTAATGTTGCGCATTTTGTATGGCACGTTCTAATGCCGCGTTATGCTTATATCTAAACACAAACGGAAAGATAACAGCAATTACTAAAGCATATCCTGCAAAGCTAAGCCATATGCCATGCCAGTCTTTATTCCCATCGGCCATAGTGAAAAATTTATCAATAATAAAGCCGCTGCCAATACTTCCAAAAAAGGCGCCAAATCCGTTTACCATCATCATAAACAAACCCTGCGCGCTACCACGTATTTCGGGGGTGGTTTGTGTTTCTATAAATAACGACCCTGATATGTTAAAGAAATCAAAGGCCATACCGTAAACAATGCACGATAGGATGATCATCCATAAACCATCGGCAGGATTACCAAACGCGAATAACCCAAAACGTAAAACCCAGGCCAGCATACTAAACAGCATCACATTCTTAATACCAAACCTGCGTAAAAAGAAAGGTATAGCTAAAATGAAAAGTGTTTCGGATACCTGCGAGATCGATATAATTGCGCTGGAATGTTCTACCGCAAATAAGCCTTTATAAGCAGGTGTTTTTGCAAAATCTAAAATATAAGTTGTGCCGTAGGCGTTGGTTAGCTGTAGGGCTGCGCCCAGAAGTAATGAAAAGGCAAAAAAGATGGCAAATTTTGGCGTTTTAAATAATTCGAATGCATTTAGGCCGAGCGCATCTCTCAATGTTTTCTTACCTATTTTCCCTAACAATGGAGGGCATTTAGGTAGCGAGAAAGAAAATATACCTAATGCCAAAGCCACCGCAGACGCGATGTAAAATTGATTGGCAGTAGTTTCACTTTTTGTTACATCTACCACCAATAAAGCGGCAATAAACCCGATAGTTCCCCAAACGCGTATAGGCGGATAAACCTTAACCACATCTTTACCCTCGCCTTTTAGAGCCGAATAAGCAACCGTTATAGATAAAGATAAAGTCGGCATATAAAACAGCATATTGAGTAGTATAACCCAAAAAAACACGGTAGGGCTGTTTACCATAGGTACGCAAAAAAGAACTATAGCACCTAATATATGTAATACACCATATAACTTTTCGGCATTTATCCATTTATCTGATATGATACCCGCAATTGCCGGCATAAATATGGAGGATATACCCATGGTTGAAAAAATTGCCCCAAACTGCGCGCCCGACCATCCTTTATTTTGAAACCAGTAAGCGCCTACAGTAAGCAGCCACGCACCCCAAATAAAAAATTGCATGAAATTCATTAGTATCAAGCGAAACTTAATATTCATACCGTCTGGTTTAAGTCAATTATGATCAGTTAAAATTAAAAACTGAAAGTAGTTAAATTTATGGGAAATAGAAAGGGCTGGTTGTTATTTCGGATTTCGGATGTTCGATTTCGAATTTATTATATATCTTAATAAGCGGATAAAAGATGTTACAATAACTTATCACGTCTTGGGGTTTAATTTCTAATTTATAAAATCCGAAATCGAACATCCGAAATCCGACATCAAGATGCCTTGCGGCGATTCAGCTCATCCCGTATTTTAGCGGCTTTTTCGTATGATTCTTCGGTTAGGGCTTCTTGTAGTTTGGTTTTTAGCTCATCGGTACTTAGTGCAGCAAAACCGGTGGTAGCTGATGTGATCGGCGTTATTTCTTCTGGAGTTTCGGTAATGTTTTCTAAATAAACAAAATCGTTACCCTCAATTACAATACCCGCGCTTGATAAGATAAACTCGTAAGTAAAAATAGGACATTCAAATCTTACGGCGATGGCAATAGCGTCAGATGTACGGGCATCAATCTCCATAACTTTTTTACCATCGCTGCATATCAGTTTTGAAAAAAATATGCCGTCAACCAGGTTGTAAATAACAACTTCCTGCACCATAATATGGTAGGCCTCGGCAAAGCTCTTAAACAAGTCGTGCGTGAGCGGGCGGCTTGGGGTCATTTTTTCAATTTCTATTGCTATGGCTTGTGCCTCAAAACTACCTATAATAATAGGGAGCCTGCGCCTGCCGTTAACTTCGCCCAATACCAATGCATAAGCGCCAGATTGTGTTTGGCTGTAGGACAAGCCAACAATATCAAGCTTTATTTTTTTCATGTTATTACCCATCACAACAAACCCCTATTTTAGGCTACGTTTTTATGTTCTTTAATAGCTGCTATTAATTTTGGTACTACTTCAAAGGCATCACCAACTATGCCATAATCGGCTACTTTAAAAAAAGGAGCCTCTGCATCTTTATTTATAACTACGATCACTTTTGATGAGCTTATACCCGCCAAATGCTGTATAGCACCCGAAATTCCTATTGCAATATACAAATTTGGACTGACAGCTATACCAGTTTGTCCAACATGTTCGCTATGTGGCCGCCAACCCGCGTCTGATACCGGTTTTGAACAGGCGGTAGCAGCACCTAACAGGTCTGCCAGTTCTTCTATCATTCCCCAGTTTTCAGGCCCTTTTAAGCCGCGGCCGCCCGATACTACGATCTCGGCATCGGGCAAAGAAACTTTATCTGTTGACCTGACAATTTCTTTCAGCATTGCCTTAAAATCAGATGCTTTAACTTCAATACTAAAATCTTCGACCTGTGCAGGTTTAGCTGCTTCAATTATTTTATAAGAATTTGGTGTAAGAGCTATAATTTTATTGACTGATGTTAACTCGACAACGGCAAAAGCTTTACCAGAGAATGCGTTTTTTTTAACCGTAAACTTTCCACCACTTTGATCGGGTAAGGATACCGCACCATCAACCACACCGGCATCCAACTTAACACCTAATCTGGGTGCTAAACCACGTCCCGAAAACGAGTTGGATAACACCACAATATCTGCACTTTGCTTCTTAGCAGCTTCGGCAATTATTGAAGCATAAGCCTGGTTAACAAAGTTTTTTAGTTGAGCGTTGGCTACGTTCAGTATTTTTTCGGCCCCGTATTTAGCAAGCAAGTTTAATTCGTTATTGCTCACATCACCGATAGAAATAGCGATAAGCGAGGTGTTATTTTGATCGGCAATTGCACGGGCATAGCTTACGGCTTCAAAAGTTGATTTTTTGAATTTACCATCCGCGTTTTCCGTATATATTAAAACTGACATAGTTTAGTATCTAAATAAAATTATATAACTCTTGCTTCGGTATGAAGTAAGTCAATCAGCTTAGCCGTATCATCTGCGGCAACCAGTTTTACTTGTCCGCGTTGTGCTGGTGTTTCATAACTAATGATCTCTGAATTTGTTTTTACCTCAACCGCCTCAAGTACTTCTAAAGGTTTTGTACGTGCCGACATAATGCCACGCATATTTGGTATTTTAGGTTCGGCAACACCCTCGGCGGTACCGGCCACAAAAGGGAAGGGGATAGTCAATATTTCTTTACCACCCTCTATCTCACGCTCAACCGTTGCTTTATCGCCGTCAACTTCCAATTTTTTTATGATGGATACGGATGGCAGGTCAAGCAATTCGCCCAGCATACCGGCAACTTTTGATCCGTTATAGTCTATAGATTCACGACCAGTTAATATCAGGTCGAAAGGGTTTGCTTTAACGTATTGCGCTATTTGGTAGGCTACAAACCAGGCATCATGCGGTTTGGCGTTTATGCGCACCGCATCTGTGGCGCCAATAGCCAGGGCTTTGCGTATGGTGGCCTCTGTATTAGCCTCGCCAACATTAATTACAGTTACTGTACCTTTATCGCCATCGGTTAACTCAATTGCGCGTGCAAGAGCTATTTCGTCGTACGGGTTTAAAATGAATTGCACCCCATTTGTATTAAATTGGGTGTTGTTATCAGTAAAAGTTATTTTTGTGGTGGTATCAGGGACATTACTTATACACACTAGTACTTTCATAGAAATAGGTTTTTACAAATTTAGATAAAAAAGATAGGGTTTAAAAATGGAGATAAGCAGATTAGATAAGCTACTGGAATTTATAAAAAACGAGCCTAACGATGAGTTTTTAAAATATGCGCTAGCAACAGAGTATCTCCGTTTAAACCAAGTTGATAAGTCTTTGGGCTATTATGAGGATCTGGTTAATAATCACCCCCAATACTCGGGTACTTACTACCATTTGGGTAAGCTTTACGAAGCGCTTGATAGAAAGGATGATGCAATAAAAATCTACGAAAAAGGCATGGAAATAACCAAAGCCAAGCGCGATAATCATGCTTTTTCTGAGTTGCAAACTGTTTATAGGGAAGCTATTGGGTATGATGATGATGACGATGATTATTAAGCAGCTCCTCCCAACCATCGTTAACGGACTAGGCTGCTATGAACGGGCTCCGTGGACTCATCCCGGCTACGCTACGCTGGCCGACCCTCTCTTCGCCTTTGGCGGAAAGAGGGTTGAAAAACTTAAAAAGAAATTAACCCTCTTTACCGCTTGCGGAAGAGAGGGTGGTCGGGCGAAGCAAAGACCGGGTGAGTAAATCGCCACCATGCATAACGCCATACATTTAATGCG
>DHIR01000273.1 GCA_002403905.1 Mucilaginibacter sp. UBA4741 | reverse complement strand
AATTTTAATGCGTCTGCCCTGGTATAATATTATGAAAATAACATTTGGCCAACTACTTATCTTGCTGATCCTTACAGGGGTCTCCTACGCCAGGTCCGGCAAGGCTCAAGCGGTTCTAAACCGGCCCGTAACCCTATCGGCAAATAATATTAGTCTTGAAAATGCTTTAAAAAAAATTGAAAAGGATGCCCATGTTATATTTATATATAGCAAAAATATAATTGGTACAAATGATAAAATATCAATCAATACTGGGTCTGATAAATTAGAGGATGTGTTAGATAAATTGCTTCTTCCAAATGGCATATCTTATGAGGTAATAGATGAACGTATAGTTTTAAATAAGCGTAAAAGGGGGGACGACATTATTACGCCATCCATACCTATTGTATTGCCCTTAGTAGCAACAAAAGAAGCACAAATTACAATTACCGGAAAAGTAACTGATGAAACCGGGCTGGTATTACCCGGAGTAACTATAGCTGTAAAAGGCGCAAATATAAGGTCGGTTACTAATAATGAGGGCTTTTTTAATATTAAATTATCAGATAATAACATAACATTAGTTTTTAGCTATATAGGCTATATAACACAAGAAATTAACACGGGTACCAAAACTGTAATTAATGTACAATTACTACCAAGTAAAAGTGCTTTACAAGAAGTTGTGGTTACTGCATTGGGCATAAAAAGAGAAACTAAAGCCTTGAGCTTTAGTCAGCAATCGGTGGATGTTAATCAGCTTAACGAAAATAAGAGTCCCAATTTAATGAACTCATTATCAGGCAAGGTAGCAGGTTTGCAAGTAGTTCCATCTGGGTTTAACACAGGCTCTGCCAGGGTAATTATTCGTGGAAATAATTCATTAACCGGCAATAATCAACCGCTGTTTGTAGTTGATGGAATGCCTATTGATAATACGCCTGGCGATGCCGGAAGCCTGGATTATGGTAACGGAGCTGCTAATATCAATCCGGCTGATATTGAGAATATGGAAGTTTTGAAAGGGCCTAATGCTGCAGCTTTATATGGTTCAAGGGCAGCAAACGGCGTAATTATAATTACTACAAAAAAAGGTTCAGGACAAACAATAGTTAGTTATAATTCTAACTTTCAATTTCAAAAGCTAACTGAACTGCCTGAGTATCAAAACGCATATGGTGTTGGCACCTCATTTTATATTGATAACACACACACTCTACCCGTAGCAAGTGTAAACTACCGGAGCTGGGGTTCGCCAATGTTAGGACAGCCTTACGTGGCTTTAAATGGAGTTACAAAAGCATACCTTCCACATCCGGATAATGTGAAAGATTTTTATTCTACAGCTCATCTTTTTACAAACTCTATAGCGGTTGAGGGGGGTAATGCACTTAGCACTTACAGAATATCATATACAAACTATGAAGGCACCAGTGTAGTGCAGGGTCTTAATAATAATAAAACCAACAATATTGATTTACACCTTACTAATGCATTAAGTAAAGCCATATCTATTGATTCAAAAATAACTTATAATAAAAATGTGGTAGATAACCGGGAGTATTCCAATTCTAACGGGCGTAATCCCAGTAATTTATACACACAAATGGCCCGCAGCACAGACCTGCCCGAGCTATATCAGTATAAGGATCCGGTTACGGGTAAGGAGATCAATACCCATCGTAATTTTAGTAATCCTTATTGGGTTATTAATGAAAACCCCAATCAGGATACTAATGACCGGATAATAGCATCATTTAGTCCCAACGTTAAAATCACCTCCTGGCTGAAATTTGTAGCACGTCTGGGCGCTGATGTTTTTTGGAGAGACGGCTATGAGTTTAATGATATAGGCTCTGTTATCGCCAGCAATCCCGATGGCTATTTGCGTACATTTAATACAAAGCAAAAAAACTTTAATTTAGAAAGCTTTTTTACTGTTACAGAAAAAACCAAAGATTTTTCATTCGTAGGGATTGGTGGCGCAAGTAGCTTTATATCCGGTTATGAAGATAGACAAGTAATAGTTAACTCTTTGTTACAGCCTGGATTAATAAATTTATCAAACGCCAAAGAATACCCCACAGTTACCCAAACCATTAGGAATAAGAAAATAAATTCTGTTTATAGTTCCCTTTCTATCGGGTATCATAACTACGCTTATCTGGATATAACGGGACGTAATGATTGGTCCTCAACTTTACCTAAAGCTAATAATTCCTATTTCTATCCATCATTAGGGGGCTCATTAGTGCTTACTGATATGCTTAAAATTTCAAGCAACATTTTAAGTTTTGCAAAAATAAGGGCGTCAATAGCTCATGTGGGGAATGATTCTGATCCATATAAATTAAGCCAAACTTATTCTTTTAACGGATTTTTTAATGGGGCAACCTTAGCTTCATTATCAACGACAATGAATAATCCTGACTTGAAGCCCGAAAAAACCTCTTCAATAGAGTTTGGTATGGATTTAAGTTTATTTAAAAACAGGGTAACAATAAATGCAACCCATTATAACTCATCCACTACTAATCAAATCATAACCGCTCAATTGCCGACATCAAGCGGATACCTGCAAAGAATTTACAACGCTGGTGAAATAAGAAACTGGGGCAATGAATTATCGGTAAGCGCAGCGGTAATAAAGTCCCCCAAATTTGCCTGGCGAACACAAGTTAATTTTTCTAATAACAGATCTTTAGTAGTTAGTCTTATTGATGGTGTTGATCGATTTGCACTTAACAATAATTCCAGTTTTATTTATGTATATGCGCAGGTTGGTAAACCATACGCTTATTTGCGCGGACTAGGTGTGGCCAGAGATGCCCAGGGACACATGCTCCTTGATGATGGCGGAGGGTTGCTTACAAAGAATAATGATATGCCCTTTGGTACTGCCGTGCCAGACTGGTTAGGTGGTATGAGCAATTCATTCTCTTACAAAAATTTCACACTTAGTTTTTTAATTGATGTAAAAAAAGGCGGGGTAATTTATTCGGGCACCTATTCACGAATGCTTACTAATGGAGTTTCGGCTGAAACGTTATATGGTCGTGATGACTATTATAAACATTCTGTTATTTATGGTGAAAACTCTACGGAATTAAGTGGCGGAGCCATGTGGGATGCTTATTTCGCAAATGGAAAGAAAAATACACAATACACTTCTCCGCAAAGTTATGAATATGCACGACCCAATTATGCAGAATTCGTAATATTTGATGCTTCCTATGTAAAGTTAAGGGAATTATCTTTTGGTTATAATTTTCCGGCTAAATTACTTTCTCATATCAAACTAAAATCAGCCCGTATTTCGGCAGTTGGGCGTAATCTGGCTATTTTATATAAAAAGACACCGCGTGGTATTGATCCCGAAGCTGCATCTACCTCGGGTAATGGCCAGGGGATTGAAAATGGTTCGTTGCCCCCAAATGTAACTTACGGATTTAACTTGAACTTAACTTTTTAATACTATGAAAATTAAAAATGCACTCTTACTAATTTCTTTATTGGGCTTACTTACAGCCTGCACAAAGAATTTTGAAAAAACGAATACAGATCCGAATCATCCTACCAAGGTTGATCCAGACTTTTTATTAACTACCTCCTTATATAATACCTTGAATTTGCAAGCAGGGGATATGAACCGGGTTATACTTTATAACTATACACAATATTTTTCCGGCTTTCAGGGCGATTTTGAAAGATACAATTATAATCAGGCTACAAATAGCACCTATTGGTCAAACACCTATGTAAAATGTTTACAGCCGGTATATCAAATTGAGCTTAACTACAGCAGTAATGCTGCCTATCATAACCGCGTGCTGATAGCCCGTATCTGGAAAGACTACCTGTTTTCGAATGCTGTTGCCATGTGGGGAGGCATACCAATGGAAAACGCATTGAAAGGTAACCCAAGTGTACCTTATACCAAAGAGCAGGATGTGTACTACAAGTTGCTTGCCGATTTGAAAGGGATTGCAGATTCTATTAATGTTACCGGCGATAAATATAGTGCTACAGCTGATAAAGTATATGGTGGTGATTTATTAAAATGGAAAAAATTTGCTAATACGCTAAGATTAAAAATTGCTATGCAAATCTCCAATGATGCTCCAAACGGTGATCCGGATGCTGCAAAAAAGGCAGTGCAGGAGATAGCAAGTGATGAGGCAAATACTATAAGTGCCCAGGGAGAAACAGCCGCAATGGTTTGGGGAACAACAAGCGATAGCTGGAATTATTTATATAACTATGTGGTTTATGGTTATGCTGCTAATAAAGCCACTATACCGGTTTTGTGCGAATCGTTAGTTTACTACACCGTTCCATACAATGATCCCCGAATTACAATTTATGGGCAACCGGCAAAACAAGGCGCGCATATAGGTAAATATTTTGGACAGAATATTTCTTATGGCGGCGGCGGCCCCTATGCAACAGGCATAATAAATCCGCATACGGGATTAAAGCAAGATGACTACTCTTACATCGGCTCAGCATTTTTAAAGCCAGATGCGGAATTTGTGTTTTTATCTTATTCACAAGCATGTTTATTAAAGGCTGAAGCCGCTTTAAAAGGATGGTGGACAAATGCAGCCCCGCAAACCTATTATTACCAGGGAATAGGTGCATCATTTGATCACTACGGTTTAACAGTAGCTCAAGCCACTGCATATGAAAATAGAC
>DHIR01000036.1:4321-4991 GCA_002403905.1 Mucilaginibacter sp. UBA4741 | reverse complement strand
CTAACAATGGGGAGTACATTAAAACGTAATTATATTAACATCCGAATAAATAATGAGCCTCTTAATTTTACGTTAAATTAGTACTTTTAAAAAGCATTTAAATTTCCCCTTATTTATATAAGTAATACCATTCTCTCTAATGAAAAAACGACTTATTTTATCGCTCATCTTTATTGCATTTATAACTCTAACCTATGCCCAAAGTGTAGACAGGACATCGTTTATTAAAGATAGTATTGATGTTTATGTAAACCGTGCGCTAACCAATTGGCGCATCCCCGGCGTAGCTGTTTGCATAATAAAAGATAATAAGGTGGTGTTAATGAAAGGCTATGGCATTAAAGAACTGGGCCTGCCGGAACGTGTGGATGAAAACACATTGTTTATGATAGGCAGCAACACCAAAGCATTTACCGCAACCGCCATGGCCATGCTACAGGACGCTAAAAAGCTATCGTTAGATGATAATGTAAGTAAATACCTGCCCGGCTTTAAATTAGAAAATAAGGCAGCCAGCGAGGAAGTTATATTGCGCGATCTGTTATGCCACCGTTTGGGCTTTAAAACCTTCCAGGGCGACTTTACGTTTTATAATAGTAATCTTTCCCGTCAGCAAGTAGTCGAGCGGTTGGGTCACATGAAAGCTACCTATCCTTTCCGTACCAAATGG
>DHIR01000036.1:0-4078 GCA_002403905.1 Mucilaginibacter sp. UBA4741 | reverse complement strand
ACCTATCCTTTCCGTACCAAATGGGGGTATACCAATTCGGCATTTTTAACTGCTGGCGAGATTATCCCCCGCGTTACGGGTAAAAGCTGGGAGGTGTATTTAAAAGAAAATATTTTTGCCCCGCTAGGCATGATCAATACTTTGGCTTTAACTGCCGATCTGCCAAAATCATTTAACAGAACGGTGCCGCATACATTGATTGATGAGCGTTTGAGCGCCATCCCTTATGGGCAGTTAGATAATATGGCACCCGCTATGAGTATATCATCATCAATAAACGATATGAGCAAATGGGTGCTGGCTTTGCTTAATAATGGTAAAGTAGGTGCCCGGCAGGTAATACCGGAAGCGGCCATATTAGAAACCCGCAAGCCGCAGGATTATGTGGGCAGTATACGCCACATAAACGGCGAAACCAATTATGAACTTTACGGGCTTGGCTGGTTTTTGCAGGACTATAGTGGCCACCGCATTGTGATGCATGACGGGGGGGTTAGCGGGTACGTATCATCAGTAACACTGGTACCACAAGATCATTTGGGTATAATTATATTAACCAATACCGATGAAAACTCTTTTTACGAGGCATTGCGTTGGGAGATTATGGATGCTTATTTTAAACAACCCTATCGCAATTATAGCGACGTTTACTTAAACGCGTACAAAACTAATGCGGCTGCCGAGCAAAAGATATATAAAAAGCTGCGAGATTCGGTAGCCCTAAACTTACCGCTGGCTATGCCTATAGCCAACTATACGGGGAAATATAACAATGACCTATATGGTAGTATGGTTATAACCGGAGGCGAAAATAACGACCTTGAAGTGCGCTTTGAGCATCACCCTAAAATGTTTGTGCATTTACAACCATTGGGCGGCAACCGGTTTTTCGCGACATTCTCAGACCCGATATATGGCAAAGCGGTTTTCCCTTTTACTTTTCAAAACGGCCGGATAACTGGTGTAAAAGTAAAAGTTGCCGACTTTGTTGAAGCCGACCCCTATGAATTTAAGAAAGTAAATTAATTAGCGAAACCCTGTAAAGTTATATTAAATAACAATACCGAATTTGATGGTACGGGCCCGCTGCCTGCAATACCATAAGCAAGGCCGGATGGTATATATAACGTGATTTTACCACCTGTACCTATCATGGGCAAGCCAATACGCCAGCCTTGTATAAGGCTGCTTAATGGCGAGAAATAATAACTGGTTGCAGAGTCAACCAATGTGCCGTCTAATAAATATTCTTTATAGGCCACCGTGATACCTGATGTTAAAGTTGGATGCGCACCTGTTCCGGGAGCATCTATAGTGTAATATAAGCCTGATGCGTCTTTCTTTACACCTGTTATTCCATTCAATAAAAAATAGTCCTGGATGGCTTTATCATCGGTTTCAGCCTGTACCGAAGAGTCAAATGGCGCAGTTACCACTTTTCTGCAAGAAGAAAAAGCAATAGTGAAAAGGCAGCAGAACAGTACAAAGTATTTTTTCATATCAATGATTTTCATTTTAATAAACAAGCATGCAATGGCCTAGCTGGCTGGTATGCCTATCAGGTCAATAGTATAAACAAGTATAGAGTTGCCCGGAATGTTGTCTGTTGGGGAAGAGCCATGCGCAAGTCCCGATGGTACTATTATCATAATACGGCCACCTGTACCTATTTTAGTTACGGCTATACGCAATCCGGCAACGTTAAAGCCGCTTAACTTGGCTTGAACACCCACAATACTGCCAATAGCAACACCGTTAAGATACCCATAGCTATACGTAATTTTTACAATTGAAGAGCTTGTTGGTTTTGGATCAGTACCGGGAGTAACTATCTGGTAATAAATACCACTGGCATCTTTAGTGTACGAAAGTTTATTGGCAGTTAAATAAGCCTGTATTTTAGCATCATCAACTGTTGCCTGGTTACCTGCAACAACGGTCGAATCAAGTTTTTGGCATGACGATAAACCAATAATTAACAGGCTAAATAGTATAAGGTATTTTTTCATGCGGATTTTTCTATGCAACTATACTTAAAAAATATACAAAGGCTTTAAAATTTAACACTTTTTAGCATTTGCGCAAAATTACAAAATATTATCGCCGTTAATGTAGCCATAACGGCAAACGTCAAAAACTATTATATACGCTTAGCTTAAAGCGCTGTTTTAATTTTTAATTCGTTTAACTGTGCATCGGCAATGGTTGATGGCGAATCGATCATCACATCACGCCCAGAGTTATTTTTAGGGAACGCTATAACATCGCGGATAGAATCCAGTCCGGCAAAAATAGAGCATAACCTGTCAAACCCGAAAGCTATACCACCATGCGGCGGCGCGCCAAACTCAAAGGCATCCATTAAAAAGCCAAATTGTTTTTGTGCCTCTTCTTGTGTAAAGCCCAGGTGCTTAAACATTAAAGCCTGTAAAGCACGGTCATGTATACGGATGGAACCGCCACCTATTTCGGTGCCGTTTATAACCAAATCATAAGCATTTGCACGTACATCGCCGGGGTTAGTATCCAGCATGGCAATATCCTCTGGTTTTGGTGATGTGAACGGATGGTGCATGGCGTGATAGCGCTCTGTTTCTTCGTCCCACTCTAATAACGGGAAGTCTAGCACCCAAAGCGGCGCATAAGTGTTTTTATCGCGTAAGCCTAAGCGTGAGCCCATTTCTAAACGTAACTCATTTAACTGTTTACGTGCTTTATCGGCATTGCCGGCTAATACTAATATTAAATCGCCCGGCTCAGCTTCAAATGCGGCTGCCCAGTTGGTAAGGTCATCTTCGGTATAAAATTTATCTACTGATGATTTTAAAGTACCGTCCGTATTATAACGGCAATAGATCATGCCGGTAGCGCCAATTTGCGGGCGTTTTAACCATTCGGTCAACTCATCAATTTGTTTGCGGGTATAATCGGCGCAGCCTTTGGCGTTTATGCCAACAACCAGTTCGGCATTATCAAATATGCCCAGGCCCTTGCCTTTTACAATATCATTCAGCTCAACAAACTGCATCCCGAAACGGATATCCGGTTTGTCTGATCCATATAAACGCATCGCGTCAGCATATTGCATCCGCGGGAAATCATTAAACTCAATACCTTTTACCGCTTTAAATAAATGGCGAGTTAAGCCTTCAAATATGTTCAGGATATCTTCTTGCGTAATAAAAGCCATTTCGCAATCTATCTGCGTAAATTCCGGCTGACGATCTGCACGCAGATCCTCATCCCTAAAACATTTTACGATCTGGAAATAACGGTCAAAACCGCTCACCATCAACAATTGCTTAAATGTTTGCGGCGATTGCGGCAGGGCGTAAAACTCGCCCGGGTTCATGCGGCTTGGCACTACAAAGTCGCGCGCGCCCTCAGGGGTCGATTTGATCAGTACCGGGGTTTCCACCTCAATAAAATCAAGCATATCTAAATACTTGCGTACCTCTTGCGCCATTTTGTGGCGAAGCACGAGGTTATTGCGTATAGGATTACGGCGCAGGTCCAAATAACGATATTTTGCCCTCAACTCTTCGCCACCGTCAGTTTCATCCTCTATCATAAACGGAGGGACTTTTGACGAGTTAAGAACTTCAATTGATTCAACCGTTATTTCAATTTCGCCGGTTGATATTTTAGTGTTTTTGTTGGTGCGTTCAATTACGGTGCCTGTAACTTTAATTACAAATTCGCGGCCCAGGGTGCGGCTAACCTCGCGCAGGGAGGCATCGCTATCTGTATTTAATACCAATTGGGTTAAACCGTAACGGTCGCGCACATCAATAAATGTTGTGCCACCCAAATCGCGCGATTTTTGTACCCACCCGCATAAAGTTACTGTCTGGCCTAAATTATTAATATTTAGTTCGCCGCAAGTATGTGTTCTTAACATGGTAACGTATTTTATAAAGTTTGCAAAAGTAGTGTTTTTGAGGTGAAAGGAGAAAGGGATTTTAGATAGCAAGGAGTGAATATCAAAAGAAGAAGATAGATTGCTAGTTTGCAGCTTCCGTAATGCAATTTAACTGTTTCGATATTTCAGAACTATTAGAGCCTGTTTAAATTTGTT
>DHIR01000151.1 GCA_002403905.1 Mucilaginibacter sp. UBA4741 | reverse complement strand
AACAAATTTAAACAGGCTCTTAATGTAAATGACATAAAAACGACAGAGTAAAAAGAGATATACTAGAATAAGAAATTTAATGAGCTGCGCCTTATGACGGTGAAACCCGGTTGCAAACGGATTAATCAGCGGGGGCGAATGTGTTTTATAAAAAAATCAGGATATTTCTAAATCCTTTACTTTTTCTACCAATGTTTACCTATTATTAACTTATTTAAGTGCTAAATTAAAAGCGTAAAATCAATCAAGTATTAACAACCAAAAGGGTCTTATACGTCTATAGGTTTACCCTTTTTTTAGGACGGGTCAGTCCCCTAACACCTCATCAATTACCCCAAACTCTTTTGCTTCGCTGGCTACCATCCAGTGGTCGCCTACTGCTTAACCGCTGTTATCTCCGATCCGTCCGCGCCTTTGGTAGAAAATATCAATTTCTTATCCTGCATATCCTCCACATAAAACGGGAACTCCCTGGTCTTGCCATCGGCTAAGATCTCTTTGTATTGGATGTCGCGGCCATCTACCTTGAAAGTGCCGTGCGATAATACCCGGCCATCCCAATTAATAATGAGGCTGTCTTTATTGGTAAATTCAATATAAGGGTTCTGTAGCTGTAGTGTAGTGGTGCTAACGCTATCGCGCGATTCGGAGTTAGGATGTCTAACCCCTATGTATTTCCATTTACCGTAAAGGCTTTCGGGCGATACCGCAGGTTTGCAGGCAGCGAACGATAGAATGATTAATAACGTTGGTAAAAGGAATCTTTTCATATTGAATAATTGATCCCACTAAATTATAAAGTTACCCGCGCTTTTTTTGTCCTTCCTTTAAATTCTTTTCGGCCTGTTTAACTTCATCCTTCTCGCTTAAAGGGAAATCAGTTTTAATTTCCTCGTGGGCCTTGGATGATGTTTTTTTAGTGCCAGAATTAGTTGTTGTTGGTTTCGCGGTTTTCATGATTTGTTAATTTACAATTACAGAGATTCTGTAGTAAGTAAACCCATGAAAGCGGAAAGTGTTTGTATGAGGATGATTTACCTAAGGCGGATAATAAAGATGTCATCTCGAGCATAGCGAGAGATCTATACAATTGTTATTTGCGCGTATATAGATTTCTCGCTATGCTCGAAATGACAGGACGGATTATTGCTTGCCAGCTTTTTTCAAGCTATCCGCCTTCGCTTTAGCCTTGTCCTTGAAAAAGCTTTTCAGGAAAAAGTTGTGCTGTGCAGCTTCCAGGTCCTCATTTAATTTGATAGATCCCTGCTGTAAATTCTGTATAGTGCTTTGTATTTGTGCCGCGGCTTTTGGGTCATTTAATAAAACACCCACCGCGTTATCTGTGCGGTTAAATTTATCGCTGGCTCTTTTTAAGTTATCTGTAGCATCAGTAGTATTTGCTGCTGCTTGTTTAAGCTGATTAGCCGCTGCTTTTATACTGGCAAAGGTTGCTGTATCGGTCAATAATTTATCAGCCAGGCCACCTTTGGCGTTCATCTTACCGCTAAATTTTTCTAACTGCGAAGCTAACCGGGCTGCTGTCGCGCTGGTTTTTTCGAAATTGCTCATAGCATTTCTAAACTGTACGCCAACGGTGCTATCGGCCATTAATGTACCTACGGTACCTTTACCCTGTAATATTTTACGGCTCAGTAATTTAAAATCGCCGGTTATTGATAGTAAGTTTTGATTGTTTTGCTGTAACACCTTTAACATATCATCTGTCGATGTTAGTTTTTCGGTTTGTAAAACATCATTATCCTGTACAATAGGCGCTTGCGGACTACCGCCATCGATCACTATAATTTTATTACCAATTAACCCGTCAGACCCAATGTGAACGCCTGCGTTACGGTGTACATATTGCTGGGTAGCTTCGTCAATACTCATGCGTACATCAACCTGGCCGGGGCCAATAAAATGTATTTTGCTGATACTGCCCACTTTTACGCCCGAGAACCAAACGCTGTTACCTGTTTTTAAACCTGATACGTCATCAAATACGGCGCTGATATGTATGCTTTTTGAAAAGCTTTTTGACTGGCTTCCCAAGGTGAAAACGCCAACAATAAATACAATTAAGCCGATGGCTAAAAATAGCCCTACTATTATTGCACGTTTATTTTCTGCTTTATCCATTATATTATTAATGCTGTGTAAATCTATTGTATAAAATTGTAATCAAAAAACGGTTTTACCCGCTCGTCCATCGTATCAAAAACCTCGTCAAAGGTACCCTCGCGCTGAAACTGCCCGTCAAGCAGCATGGCTATCCGGTCGCCGGTTTGTTTGGCGCAGGTCATATCATGCGTAATAATGATGGAAGATGTTTTATATTTTTGCTGAACCTCATTTATCAGTTCATTTATTTCAATACAGGTAATAGGGTCCAGGCCGGCTGTAGGTTCATCATACAGCATGATCTCCGGGTTTAATATCAATGTACGGGCAATACCAATACGTTTACGCTGCCCGCCTGACAGTTCGGATGGCATTTGGTTAATAGTTTGGCTTAAACCTACGGCATCAAGTACGCTTTCAACCGCGTCATCAATCTCTTTACGGGTAATACCTTTACGATTACGCACCAGCGGAAACTCCAGATTTTGGCGCACGGTCATACTATCATACAAAGCACTATTCTGGAACGAGAAGCCAATACGTATGCGCAGTTCCTGCATTTCCTTGTCGGATATTTTATTAATATCCTGACCAAGTACCGTAATTACCCCTTTGTCAGAATGTAATAAACCCGAAATAATTTTTATCAGTACAGATTTACCCGTACCTGATCGGCCAAGCACCACGAGGTTTTCGCCCTGATAAAGCTCCAGATCAATACCGCGCAATACATCATAATCATCGAAGGACTTTTCTAATCCTTTAATGGTTATAACCGCATTATTGTAATCAATAGGTGCCTTTGGCTTATCCATAATTTATAATTAGCGAAACCAGCTGGTTATCTGCACTATAACAATTTCTTCAATAAATATTAAAAACATGGCCGTTACCACCGCGCCGTTAGCCGCTTTACCTACACCCTCTGTACCCTTTGTTGAATAATACCCCTGGTAACTGCCCACAATACCTATAGTAAACCCAAATACAACGGATTTGATAAGCGATGCCGTAAAATCTGTAAAGCTTAACGGATCAAACACCTGCTGCATGTAAGTGCTATAGCTGGTGCCCTCGTTAGTAGCCACGTTTACATAACCACCTAATATGGCTATAAAACCGGTATAAGTAGCTAAAATGGGTACGGTAAGGGTGGTAGCCAAAACACGGGTACACACCAAAAATTTAAACGGTTTGGTGCCCGATACTTCCATGGCATCAATTTGCTCGGTTACGCGCATGGAGCCTAGTTCGGCACCTATGCTTGAGCCTACTTTACCGGCGGCTATAAGCGCTGTTACCAATGGTGCCAGCGCGCGCATTATAGCTATAGATACCAATGACGGCAACCACGAGGTTGCGCCAAACTGGCCCAAGGATGGCCTTGATTGCTTGGTAAATATTAAACCTACTATAAACCCGGTTAATGATATTAAAGTGAATGAGCGTACGCCAACCTCATAACATTGCCTCACAATTTCTTTGAACTCGAAAGGGGGCATAAACGCCTCCTTAAAAAAGCGAAGAATGAACTTGTGTATGTTATAAAGACTTACAAAAAAAGTGGTGATCTTGCCTTTGGGCTTTTTGGCCTTTTTTTTAAGTTGAAGAGCTGTGCTGTTTTCAGTATCCATTAATGGAGCAAAGGTATTACTTATGTAAGATATTTCCTGACTATATTATACAAAAAGTTAATAAACTTGTTTATTGTGCGCTAATATTAATCATTTGATTAATAAGACAAATGTACAGTAGTTTATGTTACGGCAAAGTCAAAAAATAATAGGGAGAGGATTTGTTGAACTGACACAATGATCCGTTAGGAGCAAAAGCTAGGTAGAAAATATAATTATAGAGTTTTTCAATAATGATGTGATTTGAATGAGGAGTAATATTTCATTATATTTGAGTTGAACATTAAATAAACAACATGACAACTATAACTCTTGAAATTTCAGACGAAGTTGCTCAAACTATTTTTTCTATTGTAAAAAAAGAAGGTGGTAACATTATTTCTATTGATGACGATGGTTTTACAGATGAAGAATTAAAGTCAGTAACCACGGGTTTAAAAGAGGCTGTTAAGATAAAAAACGGGGAGATAAAGCCTTTATCAATGAATGATCTTTGGGATGAGTAATACCGTTAATCCAACCCAGGAATTTAAAAGGAATATAAAGCCTCTTGCCAAAAAATATAGAACGCTTAAAGACACGATTACTAAACTCGAAAAAGACCTTATTGAAAATCCATATTTAGGAGAGTCATACGGACAAGGGATCTATAAGATCAGGATAGCTGATGAGAGTAAGGGTAAAGGCAAAAGTGGAGGTTTTAGGATTATATATTATCACCTTAGTGAGACAGAAGAAGGTATAGCAATGCTTTTAATAAGCATCTTCGATAAATCAGAAAAATCTACCATAACTAAGCAAGAAGCTATCAAAATTCTTTCCGCAACATTGCACGAAAAGTAACTAATTAACAATCCCCGCCAACCTCACAACTATCACCTTCAATGACATCAAGCGTGGTTTGTTTATTGGTGGTTGCCCATTCGCTGAATGATCTTTCTAACGTCTGTAAAAAGGTAGGTGCCGCCTGGGCGCCTGATACACCATATTTATTATCCATCACAAAAAACGGAACGCCGCGCACTCCTAATTGCTGCGCTTGCGCAATGTCCTGGTGTACGTTAATGGCATATTTATTTCCGGCCAAAGTATGTTCAACCTCGGCTTTATCTAAACCGATGGAAGCGCCTAGTTCGGCTAAGGTATCGTGGTCGGCAATGTTTTGGCCTTCGGTAAAGTAGGCTTTAAACAGGGCCTCTTCGGCTTCATCACCTAAACCATTTTGTTTGGCTAAATGGGCAAAACGGTGCGCATCAAAACTGTTAGCTACAACGGCTTTGTCAAAATCATAGGTTAAACCAACTTCGGCAGCCATTTCTGTTACCTGGTTGTTTAACTGTTTAGCATGATCTATGGTTATACCTTTTATATCGGCAAGGTACTGGTTAATGTTTATTGAAGTATCGGTTACCAGGTTAGGATTAAGCTGGTAACTTTTCCATTCTATCTCCACGTCAGCCTTATGCTCAAACTGATCTAAAGCCTGCTCAAACCTGCGTTTGCCAATGTAGCAGAACGGGCACATTACGTCACTCCAAATTTGTATTTTCATGATGCAAAGTTACCATACCAATATAAGATCAGCGTAAGCGCAAAGTAAAATTGGACATCAACGCCGATTAAGGTATGATGTATTGTAGTGTAATTAAGTTTAAACTTTGTTGCCCTATTAGTTATGTCTTATTATTTAACAACTACTCTTTTAAGTGTAGAGTGCAACCATTGGCCATCAAGATCGGCAACTACAGTAACCGAATCGCCATAAAATTTACCAACGTTTGGCACCGGATTGTCGTTTACATCAACCTTAAAAGTAAAATCTTTATCGCTGGTGATCTTGCCATCATAAATAGGCAACTCGCCTTGTGGTGATAAAACAGAGCCTGTTATTTTTTGGCCGTCAACCTTAAAATTATAAGTAAGCGGGAATTCATTACCGTCAGCCATTTTTACACTGCCTTTCCATTTTCCGGTTAAATCAGTAATAGCGGCAGCAAAGCAAATTAGTACGCTGCATAACAATAAAGCAGCAGTCAGGATATTTTTTTTCATGATGTTAATGTATTTGTTGATTGTAAATAATTATTTGTCAGACCGTATCAATTTCAGGTGCATTTTGCGGCCATTAAAATCGCTGTTTATAATGGTCGAGTCGCCATAATATTTGCCGGTATTAGGTATTATATTATCATTTATAGTGATGTTGAATGTAAAATCACTGCCTTTTACTTTACCTTCGGTCAAAGGTATCTCGCCACGTTCTGATATCACAGAGCCGGATAGCTTCTCGCCATCAACTTTAAAAACGTAGGTAAGCGGCAATTCGTTACCATCGCTCATTTTTAAAACGCCTTTCCATTTACCGCTTAGCTCGGCAATAGCTGCAAAACAAACAAGCACGCTGCATAGCAACACAATAGTTGTTAAAAATTTTCTTTTCATAATTGGGGTTTATATTCTCCTAAAAGTAAAACTTTTATTTTAATAAATGCAACCGCAATCTTCAGGGAGTTTTGTAGTAATAGATGGGCGCATATACGCCCTCGCTGGTGGTATAGTAACCTTTGCCATCAGCTGTAAAGCCAATAGCTTCGCCCTGCTTTTCCTGCTGATAATTTAGTTCCTGGGGTTTACCCGCCATGGTTTGCCAAATAGGTTCTTTACCGTTACGTTTCCAGTAGTAAACCTTTTCGTAGCTTTTTAGCAATACCTGTGTGCCATCCTTGGATATGTCGCCGGCGGTTATCCATTTAAAAGGTTTAAAGCCTTTAAAAAACAATTTGCCGCGACGCGTCATAGTCACCGTATCATTTGCTTTAAAAGCCAGGGGAGTAGTATAAATACTAACCGTATCAGACCTTTTTGATACAATGTAGATCAGTTTTTGTATGGGATCGACCATTAAAGTTTCCGCATCTTTAGGGCCGTCCGGGTATTTCAAATGCAGTGGAACAGCCTCTGCTTTTGATGTTACACTATTTATCCACGAAGCCTGCTCTGCCATGCGGTAAATGGTGATGTATTTTCTGTTGGCTGGGTTATCACCAATGTCGCCCAGGTAAACGTAGCTTTTTTTGGTGTCAGGGCCCGGGCCTACTGCTATATCTTCGCAATCTAAAGCGCCGCCTTTAATGGTAGGGTCGCCTGTAAAATCAATAGTGCTTAATAGCTTTCCTTCTGGATTTATAGCGAAAAAACGACTGCTATCGCCGCTATCGTTATGTACATAATAAACATCCTTGCTAATACCCGATGCCGCAATACCCGATATTTCGTCCATCATCTTGTCCTGTAAATGGCCGGTTAAAACAATTTCAGTGCTGATGAATCTATGCCTGGCATAGGCCCCTAAAAACATAAGGAACACAATAGGCAAAAGGATGTTTAATTTTTTAGTGGTACTCATTAGGGTATTAAAACGTGGGCAGCGTTATGAAATTGTAATGTTCATACCAATAGAATTATGCTACCTTTATTTATGAGTAATTTTTGCTCTTTGATAAAGAGCATTCCTGCGCAGCATTTGTGTAAATAATCGAAACTTTTCTATGTCGGATCGATATATGTCTTTTCGCAGTCGATTAGTTTCTGATTCTGTAAGAAACAAAATTGTTTTTTTGTGATTTTTATTGTTTTCCAACGACACACGTATTACTAGAACCTATTAAACAGATTTTATTTAGCAACAAGTTCTTGATCTATTTGCTGACCAACTTGTTCAATAAATTCTTGCGGAATAACTATACCCGGCCCTCCAGAAAAATGCCAACCCAAATCATTTTTTTTCAAAAGAAAATATAAGTCCAAACTCGAACCAGTATTTCTAAATAAAAATTCCTGATAATCTTGAGTTGTAACAGGTCCAGTAGCTAACGAACCATCCATTAGCCTTACTTTTGCATATAAAATTAAAATTGCCATTTTTTTAATATTAAGATGTTAAACTCGTTAATCTTTCAAGTAACGTGCTTTTTAAATTTCCATTAAATGTACGAATAAAAAAAAGACTATTATATCGATCTTCATACCAATTGGCCAATATGTCGCTTCTTTTTCTTTTAGCTTCAATGATGGCTTCTTTAGTTAATGTTCCATTACTTGCTATAACGCTTATTTCTGTAAAAACTTGTAATAAAAGATTAATTGAACGAAATAAAGATCTTTCAAATTCTGATAATGACAGGTTTAATTCTCCTATTATAGAGGTTAACTCAGGTTTGTCATAAAAGAACATTAATTCAGACTCTGAAATATCCATGAGATATTTTAAGTTGGATACTTCATCTTTTATTTTGTTTAAAATTAACTCAGCATCTGAAATATATCGAAGAAATTTGGAATTGGATACCTCACCATTCTTCTCATCAAAGTTATCAATCTCATATTTTATAAGATCGGTTCTTGTGAAATTTAAGACCAGCACCCAAGTGGCTTTATAATAATTTATTATGGCATTTCTTTCTGATGCTCTTAAATAAATCAGATGTTCATTTTTATAAGATAAATTCGATTTTAATTCTTCGATCTTTATAGATAGTGAAGTTTTTATACTTTCAACTATTTGGGTTATTTCACCTACATCTTCTTTTGTTGCTAAATTCTTCCCTTTTTCAGTACTATATGATTTAGCGTAAATTTTAATACATATTACAAAAAAACCTATTATTTGTAGCGCTAAAATCCACCAAAAACCAGTATCATTCATAAAGTATATTCAATAGTAAATTTACGCGCTCAATTCCGCATCAGGTTTCGAAACATCTGTCAAGGCTACTTTGCCTCTTTCTTTTCTTAATATTCGATTAAATAACGATATCTCCTTATCAAACAAGAACCTGAAAAACAGCTTGGTCCATGATTTATGGTAGAATAAGGTATCATAATATGCAGGAGCGGTTTTCTTTATCTCTGGTAATTTGTTCCATGGGATAGAAGGGAAATCATGATGCTCATTATGGAAACCTACGTTAAAGGCAACCAGGTTTAAACCACCGTAATAGCTATAAGTTTCTTGCTCAACACTATGGGTTAAGTAATGCTCTTGTACCCAACGTGCGCCCAGTGGGTGTAAACCTACCGAAAATGAGAAACTCAACAATAAAAACGCTAACGAATGCCAGCCTAAAAAGTAATATACAGCAGCAGTAAAAACCACCTGCACTAAAAGATTGGCCACTATCCAGATGTCAAATATTTGGATCTCTCTTAATCTTGATAAGCGGAATACCTGGAAAAGTGGATAAAATAACAACCACAAGGCTTTACCTAAAAATGAGTTGTTGATCAGTTTTGCTTCCCATTTACTAGGAAGGTCGGCATCTAACTCATGCACTCCCTGAAAAGAGTGGTGCTTAATATGGTAACGCTCGAACGATATAGAACTTGGGAAAATTTGCGGCATATTAGCCAACATACCTGCCCAACGGTTAGCCGAACGATTTTTGAAAAGCAGTTGGTGCGCGCATTCATGTATCATTACAAACAACGCGTGGTCTGCAAAGGCACCCAATAAATAAGCTGCGCCAAATACCAGCCACCATGACTGATCACGAAGGAACCAGGCTAAAACTAGCTGGAATGCCACCAACCCAATTATAGCAAATATGGTATTCGGATTTTTGCCTATAAGATTCCGTAAATTAGGGAACTCTTTTAAAATTTTTTTGGTGCGTACACGATGCGGCTCTGAAACCTCCGAATAAACAAAATCCGTTCTTTTAGTCATAAAACTTTATAAAAATCTTTTAATTTAAGTTAGATAAGAGGATTGGTTATATAACTCAATTCTTCAAAAATAATTATAAAAATTTAAATATTAGTTATAAAGCTGTTATTGTTGTTTATAAACCAATACCTTGAACGAGTTAGGTAATGCCTTGCGCGTACCCGGCTCAAAGTTAACCACGCTTAAATAAATTTTATGCGTTTTGGTATCCAACGCTAATGTTTTTGCGCGGTTTTGGGTAGCTAGAGTTTGTACAACGCTGTATTTATCAGCCGACTCCTGTTTGATAATGGTAGTTGTTCCGTCGCCGTTCGAGCAGAATATCAGTTTGGTTTCAGCATCGTAAGCAACAGCATCAACCCCTGCGCCAATAGGTACAGTTGTTACTACTTTACCTGTAGTAATATCTACCACAACCATGCTGTTATTTTCGCGCGATACAGAAAATGTGCGTTTGTTTTTTTCATCTAAAGCAACACCGGTTGGCGCGCCTTTTGGTGCCAGCGGATAATTTTTTATCACCGTTAAAGTTTTGGTATCAATAACGTTAAGGCTATTTTTATCCTCCAGGTTATTATATATTTTGCCTTTGCCATCGCTCACCGCGAATTCGGGTGCGCCACCTAAGGCAATGGTGCCAACTTGTTTAAGGGTATTCGGGTCAACTACTGATGAGCTATTGCTATCGCCGTTAAAACTGTACACACGGTCAGAGTAGGGGTCATACATTATAGCATCCGGCCCTTTGGCATCCACCGGGATAGTCGCTATCGTTTTTAAAGTCTTCAGATCAAATGCTACAACAGCGTTCGACCGGCCATCACTGATAAAGCCCCTGTTTGCTTTATTGTCTATTGCTATGCCATGTACACCTTTCATGTTTTCAATTAAGCCAACTTGTGTTTCTGTAGCCAGATCAACCACGTTAACCATTGTACCGTGCGACACATATAAACGGTTGTTCACTTTGTCAATAGACAGGTAATCATAGCCTCCCTCGCCGGTTAGGGGGATGGTTTTATCTAATACATAGGTTTGTGCAAAGGTTGCACCACCAATAAGTAATGCGGCAATAGTTAAAAGCGACTTTTTCATTGTGATCTTTTTGATTTAAAAATCGTTACTAATTCTGTAGAAAGCTTGTACTTAAGAATCCGTATGATTTTCATGATGCGGATTTACATCACCTTTGCGGTAAATAATACGAAGCATACTTGGCAAAACGATAAGCAACAGTGGTAAGGCCACCAAGAAGCCACCAATAACGGCAATGGCCAATGGCTGATGCAATTGCGCGCCAGCACCAATACCCAAAGCCAGTGGCATTAGCGCTATTATAGCACCCAATGCCGTCATTAACTTAGGGCGCAGACGGGTGGAGATGGAGTAAATAATGGCCTCATCAACGCTTTTCTCGAGCGCGCTTTCTTTAAATTGCAGGAAGGTGAAAATGGCATTTTCGCCAATGATACCTACTATCATTATTAGCCCGGTATAGCTGCCTACGTTTAATGGTGTATTAGTAATAAACAGGGCTAAAAAACTGCCAGATATCCCTAAAACAGCAATAACTAATATTAAAAACGCTATCCTGAATTGTTTGAACAAGAAAAGGATCACCCCAAAAACCAATAGGCTTGAAGTTATTAATATGATCAATAATTCTTTAAACGATTGTTGTTGCTCGGCATAAGCGCCGCCGTACTCCACATGGTAGCCGCGTGGCAGGCTAACTTTAGTGGCAATGTTTTTTTGGATGGCCGGTATTACCGTACCGAGGTCGCTATTTTCTAGCCGCGCTGTAATTACACCCATTGATTGCAAATCCTGTCTTTCTATCTCTGCATCGCCGGTTTGTACGGATACAGTGGCCAATTGGCTAATTGGTATCATTTTGCCATTACCCAAAAATACGTTCAGGTTTTTTATGGCCGATATATTTAAGCTGCGGTTACCGGGATAAACCATCCTGATAGGAGAGAGCTGCTGTGTTTCATATAAATTACCAACCACATTACCATCAAGCGCGGTTTGCGCCTGGAACTGTAGAATGGTAGGGGTAATACGATACTGCGCCAGCTTTGCGTAATTAGGCAAAATACTTACCGATGGGCCGGCGATTACAATACCGTCAAACACATCGGCGGTACCTTTAACGGCTGTAACCTGTTCTGCAATTTTTTTGGAGAGGTCTTGCAGAATATGCTGGTCATCGCCAAAAACTTTTATTTCAATAGGTTGGGTCGAACTCATCAGGTCGCCCAACATATCGGTTATTACCTGGCCAAAATCAAGCCTAAGAGCGGGCTGGGTTTTTTCTATTTCGGTTCGTATATCGCTTATTACCTCTTCGGTGGTTTTTTTACGATCCTTTTTAAGTTGTATTAAATAATCACCTCTGTTGGGCTCGGTAATAAAGAAACCCATTTGGGTCCCGGTTCGGCGTGAATAGGTAGCTATATCAGGATGCTTAATAAGGATTTTTTCGGCTTCTTTTAGTATACGGTCGGTCTCATCTAACGAAGTTCCCGGTGGCGAGCTATAATCCATCACAATACTGCCCTCGTCCATATCGGGCAAAAAGCCGGTTTGTAATCTTCCGGGAATGAATATAATTACAGCTACCAATACCAGTATAATAATAATACTCATTACCGGGCGCAGTATAAAGAACGATACCCAGCGTTGTTTTTTTACCTGGTGTGTTTCTTCTTTATTATTAGCAGTATGTGGCTTGTCCTTTGTTAGCAGTAAATATATAACCGGTAAACCTATCCAGGTTACAAAGAAAGAGCAAACCAGCGTAATGATCATGGTATTGGTCATTACCTTAAAATAGGCTCCCGCAACCCCTGTCATCAGTAAAAACGGAACAAATATTACAATGGTACTTATGGATGAGCCCACCATCGCCGGGAATAAATAATCAATAGCCTTCTTTAATAATTTACGGGTAGGCTCTTCGGGATGTTCCTCGTGTGTACGGTGTATTTGCTCAACCACAACTATGGCATCATCAATAATTAACCCTATGGCCGCGGCTATGGCTCCCAGGGTCATAATGTTAAAAGTATAACCTATAACATATAGTACTAATAAAGTTAGGCACAACGTAACCGGGATGGTGATTAAAATAGTAGCGCTGGCCTTAAACGATCGTAGGAAAATTACGGCAACCACTATAGCCAGTAACAAACCTATCCAAACACTATCGGTAACACTTTTTACAGACTCATTTACAAAATCAGCCTGAACATAATAGGGTTTTATGGTTACATCTTTTGGTAAAATCTTTTGCAACGCGGCTACCTTTTGCGCCATATCTGTTGATAGCGTAATTAAGTTAGCGTTGGGTTGTTTAATTACAGCGACCAATACACCATCATGCCCATTTGCGTTAATTTTTGTGTACTCAATACCTTCGCTTATTTGTACGGATGCAATGTCTTTAAGCTGAATGACGCGTTTGCTGTCATTACTGATAACCATATTCTCTAACTGATCTTTGCCGGTTACAGTAGCGTCTGTTACGGTTAGGTACAGCATTTTATAATCAGACAAATAACCTTCTGATTTGATAAAGTTGGTTTGGCTAAGCGCCGTACTTATTATATCTGGCGTTAAACCCAGCGATGTCATTTTTTCGCGGTTAAGCACCAGCCAGTACTCTTTGGTTTTACCGCCAATTATCCGGATCTCTGATACACCGCTTACTTGTGATAAAAAAGGTTTTACTGTAAATGTTGCTAACTGTTTTAACTCAATAGGCGACCGGTTATGGCTCTCTAACGTATAACCGCTTACCGGCAAAATAGAGGGATTCATTTTCTCTACCGATATATTAACATCGGGTGGCAGCGTGTTTTGTATCTTACTTATTTGTGCCTCTATCTGTTGTTTGCTCAGGTCAATATCGGCGCTCCAATCCATATAGGCAGATATTTCGCAACTGCCGCGGCTGGTAGTGCTCCTAACCATTTGAAGGTCGGGTATTTGTTTGATGGCGTTCTCTAAAGGTTTGGTAATGGTGATCATCATTTTGTTTACAGGTTGTAAACCTGCATCGGCAATGATTTTTATTTTAGGGAACGTAATTTCGGGGAAAAGCGAAGTTTGCAGCTTTGTATAAGCAAAAGCGCCACCTATTAAAATAAGCGATAAAACCAGCAATAGCGGCTTACGGTAAAAAACAAATAAGTTTTCGGCCTTGGTTACCCTTGTTTCTTTTTTTTCAGGTGTCATTTTATAACTTTAACTTTAGCTGTATCTGCTAAACCGTAATTGCCGGTAACAATGATCTTATCTTGCGGAGAGAATTTAGGCGATAGCACTTCTATCTGGTCGCCGCTTTCCATTCCTTTTTTTATGGGTGTTTTAACTGCGGTTGTGGCGTTAATTAATTTCATCACCCAAAATTCTGTTTGGGTTTCATTAGCTAACACCGCTGTTTTGGGTAATGATTGTGTGTTTTGTTTTAAGGTTTTAACAATACGGGCCTTAGCTACCAAATTTTCTGGCACAGTGCCATCCGTATTAACACGGATAATCACACCTTGGGTTTGTGCTGCAGTATCAACCGTTGGCATAAATGAGGCTATGCTGCCGTTGATGTTTCGTCCATCGGGCAGGGTGAGCTGTACGGTTTGGTTTTGTTTAACCATTTGGCGCATCTCATAAGGCAACTGCATAATAAATACAAAACTTGAGCGGTCACTTATAACGGCCAGTTGTTCACCGTCCTGCACATAATCGCCAGTTTGGTGGTTAATTTGGGTTATATATCCATGATCTGCCGCCTTGATGCGGTTAACACCCGAAAATTTAAAGGTGGTATCTAAAATATTTATAGTATTGCCAATGGCTTGAGCCTCCTTGGTTTTAATGGAGAATATTACCGCGCCCTTGTTGATGTATTGCCCCATTTGGGCTTTAACGGTTTGCAAATAACCGTTGGCATTTGCTTTAATTACACTACGTTTCTGAAAAGTTGATATGGCGTTTAATGTAGTGTAATTAACCATAGTGCTGTCATTAACGCCAGTTACCGAAACGGGCGTTACAGTTTCAACTTTGGCATCTTCTTCTGCGGCGGGATCTTTGCCTTTGCATGATGCCAGCAATACCACCAGGCTTAATACATAGCAGATGGGTTTAACATGTGAATATAGTAGACTTAATATCTTCATATTATTTGTTCCAGTAATTTAACTGATTAATAAGTTGCAGCCTGCTTATGGTAGTTTGCGTAAGCAGGTTTTTTGCAGTTAGGTAATTGTTTACAGCCAGTATAAGGTCGGCAATTCTAAGGTCGCCGGTTTGTAAAAGTTGGGTGTCAACTTTTATCAGGCTTTCGGTATACTTTATCTGCTCATTTACCTTATCAAGTATCTTATCGCTTTCGCTTATCTGTTGGTTTAATTGTGCAATTTGCTGTCGGTACTGCACATCAAAAAACGTTTTATAGGTTTGCCTTGAGTTTTCTTCAAACTCAACACGCCTATGCTGTAATTTGCGCTGGCCGCCATCATAAATAGGTACAATAATATTAAAACCTACACTGGTGCCAAGGTTTTTATATTCCTGCCCGGTAAAATCTGTATTAAAGCCGGCATCGCCAAACACGTTTACACGGGGTTTGTAGGCATAATCAATTAACCGGTGACTGTTGGTAAGCCTTAAACTATCCAGCGTAAATTTTTTATAAAATATACTGTTGGCAATTGGCGGCGCATACGTTTTTTCAATTAGTGGCTCGCTTAGCTGGGCCATACTGGTATCGGCTATGCCTGCCAAGTAATTAAGTGTAGCATAATCGTTCTTGTATTGTAATGTTGCCTGTAATAATTGTAGCTGCTGTTGTTTTAACGTTACCAAAAATGCCAGGTAATCTGTTTGCCGATATACGTTGGCGCGGGTAAGTTTTTTAAGCAGATCTTCTTCTTTATTTAGCAGATCAATAGTTTCCTGGGTAAATTTAAGCTGTTGTGAGCTGCCGTAAGCGGTAATGTATTGCGTTATGATGGATTTATGCAGATCTTGCTCAGAAATGCGTGTTGCCGCTATTAGCGAATCGCGTTGCAATTGTATAGCTGCATATTGGCTATTTAAATAACCATGGCCAATTATGGTTTTGCTTACGCCCATTAACGCGTTAAAAGTTTGTACGTTGGTAACCGCGCCAGCATAACCATATCCGCCTATAACCGGGGCATATAAGCCGGCGCTTGACGCGTTTACCTGGAAATTATTGCTTGCCTTTAACCGTAAGCTATCCAGTTTGCTCATACCAACCTGGTTGCGCATGTCATTTAAAAGCGGGCTGTTTTTTTTGGCAACATCCAAATAATGATCTAACGAATAGGTTTGCGCCAGCGCAGCTGTATAGGAGGCAATAAATAGTATCAGGCTAAAAAACCACTTCATTGAGATATAACTACAGTATGTTTACGAAGCTAAAATAAAGATATAATTCTGTATTAAAGTTGTACACTTAACAACAAGTTGTCTTTCAATGTTTGATATAGATATATCAACAGGGTATATACATTATTTAACGTGTTGTGCGATTAAA
>DHIR01000099.1 GCA_002403905.1 Mucilaginibacter sp. UBA4741 | reverse complement strand
CATCCGCATATTTGCACATCTGCATAGCTAAACACACATGGGACTATTTGATTTTTTTAAGAAAAAGGAAAGCACACCTCAAGAACAAGAGGCGCTTGATGTTGGTTTAGAAAAAACCAAGGATAACTTTTTTTCAAAGATCACCAAAGTAATAGCCGGCAAATCAACCGTTGATGATGATGTGCTGGATGAACTGGAAGAAGTACTGGTAACATCAGATGTTGGTGTACAAACCACGCTTAAAATAATCGAACGTATACAGGCCCGCGTGGCCCGTGATAAATATGTAAGCACCGGCGATCTTCAAGGCTTACTTCGCGATGAGATCCAACAACTACTTGCCGAAAATAACAGCAACGATTTTTCAAGCTTTGAATATGGCACGCATAAGCCTTATGTAATTATGGTGGTCGGTGTTAATGGCGTGGGTAAAACTACTACCATTGGCAAACTGGCCCATAAATTAAAACAAGCAGGCAACCAGGTAGTATTAGGCGCAGCCGATACTTTTCGCGCGGCAGCTGTCGAGCAGATAAAACTTTGGGGCGAGCGTGTAGGCGTAAAAGTTGTAGCGCAGGCAATGGGGTCAGATCCAGCATCTGTTGCTTTTGATACGTTAAAATCTGCAGTTGCGGCAGGTGACGATGTGGCAATTATTGATACTGCAGGCCGGTTACACAACAAGGTTGGTTTGATGAACGAGCTAACCAAGATCAAAAACGTAATGCAAAAGGTAGTTCCCGGTGCACCGCACGAGATCTTGTTGGTGCTTGATGCATCAACCGGGCAAAACGCTATTGAGCAATGCAAGCAATTTACCGAAGCCACCGCCGTTAATGCATTAGCTTTAACTAAATTGGACGGCACAGCAAAAGGTGGCGTGGTGATAGGCATATCAGATCAGTTTAAAATACCGGTAAAATATATAGGAGTTGGCGAAGGCGTTGATCATTTACAATTGTTTGATCGTAAAGCGTTCGTAGATAGTTTATTTAAGGATTAAGCCCCACCCAAACCCTCCCCGGTAGGGAGGGCTTTAATGAGAAAAGAAAGTCTCCCCTACCGGGGGAGATTTAGAGGGGGCTACGCTCCAGATTTATGAGGACGAAAGAAATAAGCAAGCCGATACTAATCAAGAAACCACGGGTAAATGTGGTGACTTTAGGATGTTCTAAGAATACCTATGACTCTGAGATCCTAATGGGTCAGCTAAAGGGCAATATGTTTGATGTTGTGCATGAGTCGGATAAAGTGGGTAAGGATGATATTATTGTTATTAATACCTGCGGCTTTATTGATAACGCCAAGCAGGAATCTATAGATACCATATTACAATACAGCGAGCTAAAAGAACAAGGTAAAGTTGGGAAAGTAATTGTTACCGGTTGCCTGTCTGAACGTTATAAGCCCGAGCTGGAAGCAGAGATCACCAACGTTGATGCTTACTTCGGCACCAATGATCTGCAAAACTTATTAACCTCTATTGGCGCTAATTATAAGCACGAATTAATTGGCGAACGCTTATTAACTACTCCCTCACACTTCGCCTACTTTAAAATAGCCGAGGGTTGTAACCGCCCCTGCTCATTTTGTGCTATACCGTTAATGCGTGGCAAACACCTAAGTACTCCGATGGAGGACCTGGTTAAAGCTGCAGAAAAATTAGCCAAAAACGGAACCAAAGAATTAATATTTATTGCCCAGGATTTAACCTATTACGGCCTTGACCTATACGGCAAACGTAATTTAGATGAATTGCTTCGCCGCATATCTGATGTGAATGGCATTGAGTGGATCAGGCTGCAATACGCCTACCCTTCGGGCTTCCCAATAGAAATATTGGATGTAATGAACGAGCGTGACAATATCTGTAAGTATATGGATATGCCGTTGCAGCACATCAGCGATAACATGTTAAAGTCAATGCGCCGTGGTATCACCAAGCAAAAAACTATTGATATTGTTAATGAGATCCGTGATAAAGTACCCGGCATTGCTATGCGTACCACACTGATAACCGGCTACCCCGGCGAAACCGAGCGCGACTTTGAAGAAATGCAGCGTTGGGTTGAAGATACCAAGTTTGATCGTTTAGGTTGCTTCACCTACTCGCACGAAGAAAAAACACATGCCCACTCATTGGTTGATGATGTACCTGAAGAGGTAAAACAACAACGTGCAGATGCGATCATGGAGATCCAGCAGGAAATATCCTTCGAAAAAAACCAGGAAAAAATTGGCAATACTTATAAAGTGCTTATCGATAAAAAAGACGGCAACTTCTTTGTTGGCCGTACCGAATACGATTCGCCCGAGGTTGATAACGAGGTATTAATTGACGCTTCGGTTGATTATGCTACCGTTGGCAGCTTTGTAATCGTAAAGATTGATACCGCCGAGGATTTTGATCTTTATGGACATATTGTAAAATAATATAAACCGATTTGTAATTCGGTTTATTGGTTTTACATTTGACCAATGGACGTAGACTGTATAAGCTATAAAGAAACGGGGTTCTTTTCCCCAACGGTTATTGATTACCTGGAAGACAAGCCGGAATTAAAACCATTTTACAGCTATCGCCCCACCCTTGACGGCTTTGCCGAGTTTCTAAAAAACAAAAAAGTAGTAGCAGACAGGGAACTGTTGGCCGATACACTGGACGACCAATATCAGTTAATTGATAAATATGCCCGCATCTGGGATCCTGAATTTTCAATTCCTCAACCTGTTCAACAAAATATCCAGGACTTAAGGTTACCCAATACTTATACTATCACTACCGGGCACCAGCTTAATATATTTGCAGGCCCCCTATATTTTATTTACAAAATAGTTACGGCTATTAAGCTTGCGCAACAGTTAAAAGAGCAGTTTCCTGATAAAAATTTTGTGCCGGTTTACTGGATGGCATCAGAAGATCATGATTTTGCTGAGATAAGCTATACCACTATCGGAGGTAAAAAAGTGCATTGGTGGCTGGAGGCTTCGGGTGCAACCGGGCGCATACATCCTGAGACTTTGCGGCAGGCCCTTAATCAATACAAAGGCGTATTGGGGATGGAACATTACGCGCCCGAACTAGCCGCAATTGTTGAAACAGCCTATACCCGGTTTGACAGACTGGCTGATGCTACCCGTTACATGGTAAATGCTTTGTTTGGCCGATATGGTCTGGTTATAATTGATGCCGATAATAAGCGTTTAAAACAACATTTCGCCCCTATTATTGAGCAGGATATTATTGAGCAAAACAGCTTTAAAAACATAACCACTACTAACGAAAAACTACATCAGTTAGGCGTTCATATACAGGTTAACCCGCGCGAGATCAACTTTTTTTATATGAAAGGCAGCTTGCGCGAACGTTTGGTTTTTGAGGATGATATTTACAAAGTTTTAAATACGGAGATCAGTTTTACCGAAGCAGAATTAAAACAGGTAATAGCATCAAACCCTGAACGATTTAGCCCGAATGTTGTGATGCGCCCGCTGTACCAGGAATGTATTTTACCCAATATAGCCTATATTGGCGGTGGTGCCGAAGTAGTTTATTGGCTGGAGTTGAAATCAAATTTCGAGCATTATAAAATTGATTTCCCGGTACTTATATTACGTAATTCGGGGCTGGTAATTCGCAAAGAATCCGCTGTAAAAATTAAGCGGATGGAACTGACATCGACCGAAATCTTTAAATCAACCGACATCTTAAAAAACTACTGGATAAAAAAACATAGCGATCATAACCTTTCACTACAAACCGAGTGGGCCGAATTGACCGCTATTTTTGATAAACTAAAAGATCGCGCAGCTAAAATAGACCCAACCCTAGGCCCGTCAACCGAAGCCGTACGGGCCCGATTGAAAAAGGCGCTGGATAATTTAGAAAAGAAATTGGTTAGATCTGAAAAGCAAAATTACCATACCCGCCTGGAACAGATTGAGCAAATTAAAGCCGAATTTTTCCCGAAAGGCAGCTTGCAGGAACGTAATGAGAACTTCGGCCTGCTGTACGTTAAATGGGGACAAAGCTTTATTGATGAACTCATCCGCAACTTCGAGCCGCTTGACTTTGAGTTCGCTGTATTAACGGAGTAATACTCAATCAAACAATTTATCGTTTTAATAATTATTATATTTATCAATTATTCCTAACGATGAAAAGAAATCTACCACATATATTAATTACTATAGTTGCTATAGTAATTACCTCTTGCTCAAAAAAGAATTCGGACCCAACATCAGCAAGCGTATTAGCTATTACATCACTTAGCGTTAGCCAGGGTGTGCTAAATACCCAAGTATTAATTACGGGCACCGGCTTTAGCGATGACAAAACGCTTGATAAAGTAACTTTTAACGGCAAAACAGCTACTATATCAGCTGCAAGCACTACACAACTATTGGTATTGGTACCAACAGCTGCGGGCACCGGGCCGGTGAGTGTATCTGTCAGTGGTGGCGCGGCAGTTAATGGGCCGGTGTTTACTTATATTGTTTCGGGCGTAGTAAGTACTTTCGCCGGCAGAATAACAGCCGGCTCGACGGACGGAACCGGATCAGCAGCCAACTTTAATAACCCGCGTAGTTTAACTATTGATGCGGCCGGAAACCTTTACGTAGCCGATTATGGGAACGGTTCGGTTAGAAAAGTTACCCCGGCAGGTGTGGTAACAACAATAGCCACTAATTTAAAGTCGCCTTCGGGTATAGTTGTTGACGCGGCAGGCAATTTATATGTTACTGAAGTATCAACACACGTTATTTATAAAATTACTGCTACAGGTACGGTAAGTATCTTTGCAGGCAGCGGCACGCTCGGCTCGGCAGATGGAACAGGTACCGCGGCAAGCTTTTTTGGCCCTCAGGGCATAGCGATAGATGCGGCAGGAAATTTATATGTGGCCGATACAGAGAATTATAAAATACGCAAGATAACCCCGGCAGGAGTGGTAACCTCCATTGCCGGAGCCGGGCAGGTAAACCTACCTGATGCACCGCTTAACGGCTCAACGTCCGTAGCAACTTTTACCTATCCATTAGGTATAGCGGTTGATGCTACGGGCAATATATACGTATCTGATACCTTTGCTTATATAATACGCAAAATATCTGGCACTACGGTTAGTACACTTGCAGGAAGTAATGTTGGGGGAGCTGCAAACGGTACAGGCGCGGCCGCATCTTTTAATGACCCGGCCGGTATAGCTATTGATGCATCAGGAAATATTTTTGTAGCTGATGCGGATAATAACCAGATCAGGAAAGTAACCACGGCAGGTGTGGTTACCACCATTGCAGGCTACGGTACAGCAAGCTATGTTGAAGGACAAGGCGCTATCGCGGCATTTAACTTCCCGCAAGGGGTAGCTGTTGACGCGGCCGGCAATATATATGTAGCCGATACTTCTAACAATGCTATTCGTAAAATAGTATTTCAATAAGGCTATATTCGGTTTATAAAACAATCTTGCGCCACCTATTCAAAAGCGCAAGATTGTTATTTTAATATATTTGCACATGCTCGTTACCGAATCAGCTTTAAGAACTTTTACTCAAAATATTTTCCTGGCGATGGGTTGCAATGCAGAACATGCCGCCTTAGCGGCTGATGTTTTGTTACTGTCTGATCTGCGCGGGATAGATTCGCACGGTGTGGCACGTTTAACGGGTTATGTGCGTTTGTGGGAAAAACAACGTATTAACCCTACACCCAATATCCAAATAGTACATGAAACCCCTACCACCGCCACCATTGATGGCGATGCCGGGTTGGGTTTAGTGGTTGCGCCATTTGCCATGAATGTAGCTATTAAAAAAGCCGAGCTATATGGCTCCGGCTGGATAGCTATACGCAACTCTAATCATTTTGGTATTGCTGGTTATCATGCCTTGATGGCGGTGCAGAAAGACATGATAGGCTTTGCCATGACCAATGCAAGTCCGCTGGTAGCGCCAACTTTTTCAAACGAGCGGATGCTGGGTACCAACCCTATGTGTTATGCTTTCCCGGCAGGTAAATATCCGCCGGTAGTGGTTGATATGGCTACATCCGCGGCAGCAAATGGTAAACTCGAGATTGCACAACGCGCAGGCAAGCAGGTTCCGGAAGGCTGGATACAGGATGCAGCAGGAAATTATACTACCGACCCGCATGCTTTAAAAAGCGGCGGCTCACTATTACCATTAGGCAGCGACCGTGATCATGGCAGCCACAAAGGTTTTGGCCTAAGCGCTACGGTTGATATTTTATCGGCCGTATTATCAGGCGCTAATTATGGGCCTTGGGTACCGCCGTTTGTATCATTTTTGGAGCCTCCTTCTGACCCCGTTGGATTAGGTATAGGCCACTTTTTAGGCGCTATGCGGGTAGACGGTTTCCGCCCGGTTAATGAGTTTAAAGACCATCTGGATAATTGGGTATCGCGCTTTAAATCGGCATCGGTTATTGACTCCACCCAAAAAGTGATCATCCCCGGCGAACCTGAATATGAAGCAGAAATAGATCGCCGTGCTAATGGCATCCCAATAGTTGATGCGGTGGTGAAGGATTTGAATGAACTGGCCGAGAAGTTGAAGGTAAAGCCACTTAACCTGTCCGCCTAACCCCCTCCGCCCCCTGAAGAGTGAACTTTTGAAGAGCAAAATCAATAAAACTATATGTCATTTCGCCCAACGGGAGAAATGACAACTACCTAAAACAAAGGGCGCTCTAAAATTTAGAGCGCCCTTTGTTTATGTGCGGCTAGCGTTTCAAAAAGTACCCGCTTTAGGGGGCGGAGGGGGCTAATGAATAACCCTAAACAACCTGCTCCATCTTATTTTACTAAAGAAAGAAGCATCGTCGTCCATGCTTAACCATATAAATAGGGCCTTACCCACAATGTGGTCTTCGGGAACAAAGCCCCAGAAACGTGAATCGTCAGAGTCATGGCGGTTATCGCCCATCATCCA
>DHIR01000215.1 GCA_002403905.1 Mucilaginibacter sp. UBA4741 | reverse complement strand
GCGTATTAACGAATTTACTTCTGTTAGATTTATCATTTACGTTCCGCTAAAATACAAACGTTTATATAATTTTACAACCATGTTTAATTTAAGGTTTGCTAAAGACTACCTGCTGCACCGTCTAAAAGCCAAAACCCGGCACGGCTTGCACTCCCCATTTATATACCGGCTGGTTGATGAAGTTATTTACGATTATCATGCCAAAAAATTATATGCCGAGATTGAATATATACGCGAAGGTTTATTAAATGACGACCGGGTGATCACCGTAAACGATCCGGGAGCCGGCTCGCATGTAATTAATGACTGTAGGAGAAAAATAAGTGTCATCGCCAAAAATGTGCTGGAAACACCCAAAGTGGCGCAATTGCTTTATCGCCTCGCTGCAGATATGCAGCCTGATAACATTATTGAGTTAGACACTTGCTTAGGCATTACCACGCTTTACCTGCAAAAGGCCGCGCCCAATGCTAAAGTTTATACGCTTGAAGGCAGCCCTGAAATTGCCAAAATAGCAAAAAGAGATTTTGCTGAAGCCGGGCTAACAAACATTGACCTTATACTCGGCAATTTTGATGACACCCTACCCGAAGTGATTAATGGGTTAGATAAACTTGATTTTGTTTTTGTTGACGGCAATCACCAAAAAGAGGCTACCCTAAAGTACTTTGAATGGTGCCTGCCCAAAGTGCATGACGATACCCTGCTGATATTTGACGACATATACCGGAGCGAAGGCATGAAAGAAGCCTGGGCGCAAATTAAAGCACACCCACAAGTAACCGTTACCGTTGACCTGTTTTGGATAGGCCTGGTGTATTTTAGAAAAGGGCAGGTTAAGGAGGATTTCTCGACACGATTTTAGGTCAAAACGCTTGTCCCAACCCAATATACAAACCGCTCTCGCGTTGTTCGCCGGTTGGTTTTTGGCCTATGCCGTAGTCTATGCGTATGCTAAGGCCTTTTTCAATATCAAAGAAGTAACGCAGTCCGCCGCCTAAGTTGGGTTTTAACTCCGGCAGGCTAAAGGAGGAATGAAACACCTCGCCTGCCCCGGCAAAACCCACTATGCCAAAACGCTCGCTAAGGCGATACCTTAACTCGGCCTGGCCTGCAAGCAGGTTGCGGTCGCGGTAACGGCCCTCGTAATAGCCACGCATTATCTCGTCATTACCCATTTGGGGCAGCAAATAAAATGGCGAGCGGCTGCCAACCAGACTTTGCTCCTGCACATCAAACCCTAAAACCAAGGTCTTGCTAATAGATATAAACTTCGAAAATTCGACATTTAAAAATCCGCCGTTATAGCTGTTATTATCCAACACACCTTGCATTATATTAAAAGAGGCATTAACCATCATGCCTTTGGTGGTATAGGTATTGTTGTTGCGGCTATCATAAATAAAACTTGGCCCCACGAATAAAAAGGTGCCGCCTTTGCGGTCCTCAACAACTGGGCTATTATTAAATATGCCGGTGGGGTTGGTGTTGATAAAATCGTATTTATAACCGCCGCCTACAAAACCAAAATATACATTTTTGGCAATCAGCTTTTGGGCCTCTAACAGTAAGCGGTATCTTTTTTGGCCCAGCCTGTCGGCATCAATTTTATGGGTGTTGTTGCCAATACCGTAAAAATCGGTAGGGAAATCAATGCGGCCAATCCCTGCGAAATAATGATACTTGTTTTGCGGCGACCAATAGGTAGTACTAATATTTAAGCGATTTTGACCTTTGGTAGTTAGCGTGGCGTACGCGAAGATGTTTGACACTTTTGTTTCGTGATTAACGGTATCTGTATAAAAAGAATACAAACTCGCGCCGCCTATCTCAACCCCGGTTTCGGGTGCCGATGATAATACAGGCAAAACAACAAAGCTGCTGTGCTTGGTGGTGTCTTTTTCAAAGTACATCTTCCTGATAAATTTAGGGATGATACTTTGTCCAAAAGCGGGGTAAAAACTTTCAGAGATGCTTAATAAGGTAAGTAGTGCTAAAAGTTTTCTCATTGTGATAATGAGCCTAAGATAATGTTTTGCGGCAGAAGTTCCGGATTAAATTTTGGTTAATTTACAGCTTTTTACTTCACACAGGTGTTGGGGCGTTTGTAGGTAGTAAAACCAGCCGTTTTCCGGGCATCAACGGTAATGCCGGTAGTAGTTTTGACGATTTTTCGGGTATAAGACTTAATACCGGTAGTAATTTTTGCTATTTATCGGGCATTAGAGATAATGCTGGTAGTAAGTATTTTACTTAACTTATTGATAAATAGCATATTGCATTAATTTAAAGAACTTTTTTGTTGTTTTGGGCGATTGGACATCGCAGCTTTTTGAAGTATTATTGCAATTGTTTGTTGCAATGCTGATAGTAGCAATATAAGAAAAATTTGGCGATTTGATGGTGGCGGTGTTTTGGCACGCGGCGATGACTCACCCGGTCTACGGCGCGCGTTCATAAACGCCAATTGAGTGACCCAATAGCTTATAAAAAGCCGTAGGCTTGACATATCTTGTAGCAACGGGTTTCAACCCGTTGACAAACAGAACCACAATAAGTGGAGTGCCGTAGGTACGATATATATGGGCCGAACCTACGGTTCTCAACATATTTGTTTGCTATGATCAACGGGTTGAAACCCGTTGCTACAATATTAGCCGAGGCTACGCCTCTTTTCATTTAATCCATTCGGTCTTATCCTCCCAACACCATTTTTAAAATTAAAATCCTCTTTTCATCAAAATCCCTACTTTTGCGCAATATTTATAATGTACAAAAGATGAGCACAACTAAAGGACCCGTATCTCAGTTTATTGAAAAAAACTACCTGCATTTTAATGCTGCCGCGTTAATGGATGCCGCTAAAGGCTATGAAACCCATTTATTGGAAGGTGGCAAAATGATGGTAACATTGGCCGGCGCCATGAGCACTGCCGAACTGGGTATATCATTGGCCGAGATGATCCGCCAGGGTAAAATTGATATTATATCATGTACAGGCGCTAACCTGGAAGAAGATATTATGAACCTGGTAGCGCACTCGCATTATAAACGTGTACCTAACTACCGTGATCTGAGCCCGCAGGATGAGTGGGACCTTTTAGAAAATCATTATAACCGTGTAACCGATACTTGTATCCCGGAGGAAGAAGCTTTCCGCAGGTTACAAAAACATATCCATAAAATATGGAAAGATGCTGATGATAGCGGCGAGCGTTATTTCCCGCATGAGTATATGTACAAAATGTTGTTAAGCGGCGATCTGGAGCAATACTATGAGATAGACCCAAAAAACTCATGGATGCTGGCCGCTGCCGAAAAGAATTTGCCAATTGTGGTACCGGGCTGGGAAGATAGCACCATGGGTAACATCTTCGCATCGTACGTAATAAAAAATCAGATCAAAGCTGTTACCATGAAGAGTGGTATTGAATACATGGCCTGGCTGGCAGATTGGTACCCCAAAAACGCAGGTGGCAAGGGCGTGGGCTTTTTCCAGATAGGTGGGGGCATTGCCGGCGATTTCCCGATATGCGTTGTACCTATGCTTTACCAGGATATGGAAATGCAGGATATTCCGTTCTGGAGCTACTTTTGCCAGATATCAGACTCGACAACATCATACGGTTCTTACTCGGGCGCGGTGCCAAATGAGAAGATAACGTGGGGAAAGCTGGATGTTGCAACACCTAAGTTTATTGTAGAGAGCGATGCTACCATTGTTGTACCGTTGATATTTGCCTGGCTTTTAGGACAATAACCTTTGCTTGTTTTTAAAAAAAAAGTGATTTTCGTCACTATTTAGAATAATTATAAATTAGTTATTACTGTCATTTATTTGTCAGCGATTATTTAATAAATTATACTTTTGTGGCTGAAAAAAAATCCGAGAAAAGCTTAGGCCAATACTCTGTTTCACACACTATACAAATAACTATTTAGCATCAATACAACTTTATGAGTAGCATCTCATTAATTTTTAAACAATTCTCAAGGTCAGTTTTACTGCTTGCCTGTTTTACTGTTTGGGGAATTTCTGCTAAGGCGCAAGGCGACGCTGCAAAAGGCGAAGCTACTTTCAAGTCTGCGGGTTGTACCGGCTGTCATAAGATAGACGCTCGTATGACAGGCCCGGCTTTAGGCCCTATCATATCATCAGAAACTAATGATAAATGGTTAGCCAGCTGGATCCACAACAGTTCAGCGTTAGTAGCAGCTAAGGACCCTAAAGCCGTTAAAGTTTTTACCGATTTTGGCGGATCTGTGATGCCTGGCTTCCCAAGTCTTTCAGATGGAGATGTTTCTGACATCGTAGCGTACGTTCGTGCCGACTGGAAAAAACTGGAGGGCGCTAAAAAAGCCGCCCCTGCAGCCGGAGCAGCTACTGAAGCATCGGGCCCAAGCAACTTTGTGGTTTATGCCTTAATAGGTATCATTATCCTTGCTTTTATTATTATATTGGTATTAAACAGGGTTATAAGCACACTTGAGCGCTTATTAAGCGGTAAAAGATTATTACCTGCCGAAGAAGAGGTTGCCGAAGCAGCAGCAGAAACAGATAAATACGCTACTTTAAAAAAGGTATTAAAAAATAAAAAACTGGTATTCTTTATCCTACTCTGCGGTACCATTGCTATGTGCAGCTGGGCATGGGTTGCTATGTGGAACACTAACGTACACCAGGGTTACCAACCGGTACAGCCTATTAAATACTCGCATGAGTTGCATGCCGGCATCATGAAAATTGAATGTCAGTATTGCCATACAGGTGCATTCAAATCTAAAAACGCGTCAATACCATCATTAAACGTTTGTATGAACTGCCACAAGTCGGTTGACCGCAGACTGGGTGCCACAGAGCCATCGCCGGAGATACATAAGATCTATGACGCGTTGGGTTATGATCCGCAAACACAAAAATACGATAGCTTAAAAGCACGTCCTATCCAATGGATCCGTATTCATAACTTACCAGACTTTGCTTATTTTAATCACTCACAACACGTTAAGGTTGGTGGTATTAAATGTCAGCAATGCCACGGCCCGGTTGAGACCATGAAAGAGGTTTACCAATACTCGCCACTTACTATGAAATGGTGTATACAGTGCCACAAACGCACAGACGTTAATATGAAAGGCAGTGCTTATTATGCAAATATGGAGCAAGTGCATGATCTTATTAAGAGAGGCGTAAAAGTAACACCGGCACAATTGGGTGGTATTGAGTGCGGCAAGTGCCATTATTAATTATAACAGAACTTAGCATTACAGTTTATACTATAGCTTAAATGGATAGCAATAAAAAATACTGGAAAGGTTTAGAAGAGCTAAACAAAACACCAGAATTTGTTGAGAAAAATAAACATGAATTCGCGGAACCTATTCCTATCGAAGATGTTTTGAGTGGAGATGGTTTATTAGGCAAAACACCCCGCCGCGACTTTTTAAAGGCGGTAGGCTTTGGTGTGGGCGCGGTTACTTTGGCAGCTTGCCAAAAAGTACCGGTACACAAGTCTATACCTTACTTAATTAAACCAGAGGAGATTACTCCGGGCGTTGCTAACTACTATGCTTCAACTTACAAAGGCCACGCAATTTTAGTTAAAACCCGCGAAGGTCGCCCGATTAAAATTGAGGGTAACCCTAACGACGCTTTAGCAAAAGGTGGATTAAATGCACAAGCACAAGCATCGGTATTAGATCTGTATGATGTTAGCCGTGTTAAAGCACCATTATTAAACGGTGGCGAAAAAGAGTGGAGCGACCTTGATGACTATGTTAAGTTAGAACTTGCTAAGATCAAAGATTCTGGCAAAAAAATAACTATTGTCTCTTCATCAATAAGCAGCCCGTCAACTTTAGCTGTAATTGCCGATTTTATTACCGAATATCCAACCGCGAAACATGTTAGTTATGACGCGGTATCATATACTGGTATTATACAAGCTAACCAAAATAGTTTTGGTAAAGCGGTATTGCCCCACTACAATTTTGATAAAGCTGATGTTATTGTAAGTTTCGGCGCTGATTTCCTGGGAACCTGGATATCAGGCGATGAGTTTACCCGTCAGTACGTATCAAACAGAAATAACAAATCGCTGCAAAGCAAAAAAATGTCTCGTCATATCCAGTTTGAAACCGGTATGAGCCTGACAGGTACTAACGCCGATGTGCGTGTACCATTAAAACCATCAGAAGAAGGTGTTGCTTTAATTAACTTATATAATGCTATTACCGGCAATACTTTACCAGGCAGCAAAAAATTAGCAGATAACACTGCTAATAATGCTATTGCGATTGTTGCTAAAGAATTACAGGCAGCCAAAGGTAAAGCATTGGTTGTAGCCGGATCAAACGATGTTGCTACGCAAGTATTGGTTAACGCCATTAATGCCGCATTAGGAAGCTACGGTACTACTATCGATCTGGATAATAATTCAAATCAATATAAAGGAAATGACGCTGATTTAGTTGAGTTTATAAACGAAGCTAAAAGGGGTGAAGTTGCCGCGGTATTGTTCCTGAAT
>DHIR01000235.1:6740-7579 GCA_002403905.1 Mucilaginibacter sp. UBA4741 | reverse complement strand
TATCCCGAACTCACGTTAAATAATGAGGAGAATAAATTCTGGGATGATAGTTTTACAAAAATGCCCGAAACAATATTGTTTCCCGAAGATGATCAAATTATATCAAAGTTGGAAGATGTAAAGTCAAAATACTATGATAACAATGAATTAAAGAATATAGGCAATCTTAATCCATAAAATGATATAAAAACACGACCGCCCCGGTGTAAGCAGGTTTTTTCTCACCCTCAATTTCCATCTTCACGCCTATAGTAGCTTTGGTAATGCCTCTTAAATTCACTATCGCGTCAAGCTTGCATATTAACCTTACACGGGTATTTACCACTACAGGTTGTGCAAAGCGGATGTTTTCAATACCGTAATTAATCAACATTTTAAGGTTCCGTACATCGGCTATTTGATGCCAGAAATAAGGCAGCAGCGATACGGTTAAATAACCATGCGCAATGGTGGCATTAAACGGACTTTCGATTTTGGCTCTTTCGGGGTCGGTATGTATCCATTGATGATCTATGGTAGCTTCGGCAAACTGGTTTATTTGCGGTTGGGTAATGGTATGCCAGCCTGATACGCCGATTTCCTGGCCTAAAAGCGCTTCAAATTCGGCATGGTTTTCTATAATCTTCATGGATCAATGCTAAAGTTTTAAATAATTGGTTTTGTAAATATAATAAACCGGGCGAAAAAGTAATCGTTTGTAAAAAAATCAGCATACAACTGGTGGTGCTATGCTTTAATGAAGTTTCCCTTGTTTATGCTTTAAGTTAATTTTTTAACTATTAAGGTGTTCCAAATCGCTCGGTGGAACGCCCACAAAATAGGACAATTATAGACTTCCG
>DHIR01000235.1:0-6470 GCA_002403905.1 Mucilaginibacter sp. UBA4741 | reverse complement strand
CGGAAGTCTATAATTGTCCTATTTAAACATATTCTTCAAAGCCGCTAACTTAACAGCCATATCTGTTTCAGGTTCCGGTTCTTTCTTTTTAGGCGGATTATAAGCCGGTTTTGCAGGCTGATGCTGTTTTACAGGCTCGGCCGGGCGATGCTCCTTTTTAGGCTCGTCTGTTTTCATGGATAAGGATATGCGCTTGCGAGCCACATCAACCTCAGTAACAGTAACCTCAACCTGTTGATGGACTTTTAATACCTCGTTAGGGTCCTTAATAAAACGGTTGGTTATCTGGCTTAAATGCACCAGCCCGTCCTGGTGTACGCCAATATCTATAAAAGTACCAAATGCGGTAATATTAGTTACTATGCCCGGCAGCTTCATACCTGCTTTAAGATCGGTAATAGCGTTTACGCCATCGGTAAAGCTAAAGGCTTCAAACTTTTCGCGCGGGTCGCGGCCAGGTTTAGCCAGCTCGGCCATAATATCATTAAGGGTTGGTAAGCCAACTGTGTCAGTAATATATTTTTGCAGTGGGATGCTTTGGCGTAGTTTATCATCCTTCATTAGTTCATTAACCGAGCAGCCTTTATCTTTAGCTATTTGGGCCACCAATGGGTATCGTTCAGGATGTACCGCGCTTGCATCCAAAGGATTTTCTGCATTATGGATACGTAAAAATCCGGCTGCCTGCTCAAATGCTTTATCGCCCAGGCGTGGTACTTTCTTTAGCTGGTCGCGATGTTTAAACGCGCCGTTTTCATCACGGTATTCTACTATCTTCTGCGCCAGTTGCGGACCTAAACCTGATACATACGAAAGTATTTGTTTTGAGGCGGTATTCAACTCCACACCAACCGCGTTAACGCAGCTTGTCACCGTATCGTCTAACGATGCCTGCAATTTATTCTGATCCACATCATGCTGGTATTGGCCAACACCTATGGATTTTGGATCTATCTTCACCAACTCTGCCAGCGGGTCCATCAAACGGCGACCAATAGAAACGGCACCTCTAACGGTAACATCCTTATCCGGAAATTCCTCGCGTGCTACATCAGATGCCGAGTAGATAGACGCGCCGCTTTCATTCACCATTACAATTTCAACATCCGGTAAATTTAGCTTGCGGATAAATAGTTCTGTCTCTCTGCCTGCAGTACCATTGCCAATTGCTATGGCTTGTATGCTATATTTTTCAAATAAATAGGTGATGGTTTTCTCTGCCTCCTTAGCCTGCCCTGCACCTGTGTGTGGGAACACAGCGGTATACTCTAACAACTTACCCTGCTCATCCAAGCAAACCACCTTACAACCTGTACGGAAACCCGGATCGACAGCCATAGTACGTTTTTGGCCCAACGGAGCAGCTAATAGCAACTGGCGCACGTTCTCTGCAAATACGCGGATGGCTTCTTCATCGGCTTTCTTTTTGGTGATCAGGCGCACCTCTGTTTCCATAGATGGGCGCAGCAGGCGTTTGTAACCATCAGTAATAGCTTGTATAACGTGGTCGGCAGCAATATTATTTCCTGTAATAAATGCTTTTTCTAATTGATCTATGGCTTCTTCCTCGGGTGGTAAAGCATCTAAATAAAGAATCTCTTCTTTCTCGCCCCGGCGCATAGCCAGTATACGATGCGATGGTGCCGATTTTACCGGCTCTTCCCACTCAAAGTAATCTTTGTATTTAATGCCCTCGGTTTCTTTACCCGTAATAACCCGGCTTTTAAATGAGCCTTTACCCATAAACAACTCGCGTATTTTTGTACGTACGGCGGCATCTTCACTTATATGTTCGGCAATAATGTCGCGTGCGCCGCCTAATGCTTCCTCAATGCTGGCAACTCCTTTTTCTTCGGAGATATATTTTTCGGCCTCGGCCTCCACATCAAACTTGTTTTGCGCGAAGATCAGATCGGCTAGCGGTTGCAGGCCTTTTTCGCGGGCAGTGGTAGCGCGGGTTTTACGTTTAGGGCGATAAGGAAGGTAAATATCCTCCAGCAATACCATTGTTTCTGCGGCGTTTATTTGCTTTTCCAGTTCGGGTGTTAGCTTGCCCATTTCGGTTAAAGAGTTTAATATGGCTTCGCGGCGTTTATCCAACTCGCGTAATTGCTGTATCCTGTCACGGATGCCGGCTACCTGTACCTCGTCTAAACTCCCGGTTAATTCTTTACGGTATCGGGAAATGAAGGGTACGGTTGCGCCTTCGTCCAATAAACTAACGGTTGCGGTAACTTGCTTTTCGGCTATTGAAAATTCGGCAGCTAATTTTTTATGGTGTGCTATCATGTGTTATTATTGGGATAGCGAAAATCGGGTTATGGGTTGAGATGTCAAAGGGGTGTTGGTAAATAGTACGATTTGTAATAAATGCTTATATTTGAATTGATCTTATCACATTCTCTAAGATATGGATGCACTAATTTGTTTATTTTTTTTAGTAATTGCCGGCGTTCCATCTTATTTTTTGTCTCGCGTAGTATGGGTGAAAATGTCAAAAAAACATAACGACGCAAAGGCAGTTAGTATAGTTGTTTTTATATTTTCCTTTTTGGTTATAGCTGGTGTAGAACTATTTTTAATCACGTCAATGATCGAACAGTCAAAATCCTAAATAATCTATTTTACTTTCTTTTTCGCTTTCTCCAAATTCTTCTCCACCCTAAATTTTACTATTCTGCTTATCAGCTCTAACGGCAAAGGTTTATCAATCGGGAATTGTAGTGTGCCTTTTCCTGTCTCGTATTTTGCTGTTTCCTCTTTAAAAGCCTCAATACCTATAGGTGCCGGGTAAAAGCCGATATGGCTTTTGTAACCACCAAAGTGCACTAAGTTGCCGTTGAGTATAAACGTAGGTATAGCGTATTTGATAGCTTCTTTAGCATCGGGTGCGGCGGTCTGGATGGTTGCACGTATGGTTTGTAGTAGCTCTTGTACATCTGCTGGATAACGTGCTATGTACTCGTCTATGTTTTTTGCCTGTTCGCCTTTCATGGTCGTGGTTCTAACTTCGTAAATCTGGCTGTCCGTAATAATTACTTACTCCACTTATTATTACTCTCATCAGCATCCATAAAAATACCACCATCTATGGTTATAGACTTTGCAACTTTTTTAGCGTTAACAGTAATTGATATTTGTTTTTGGTCTTTCTCCCATACCCCGGCAGTTACATGCGTGCTTTGGGTGGTGCCATCGGCATAAGTTAAAACAACGTCAAATGGAGTCGCAAATCCACCAATGTTTTTGATCGATAATTTATAACCGCCGACAACGGCCTTTACTTCTTCCAAACCAAGGTCTATATAACCATTGGTAAAGAACCAGTTGTTGAAGAACCAGTTTAAGTTTTTGCCTGAGCCGGCGTTCATGGAATTAAAATAATCCCACGGAATAGGGTGCTTGCCATGCCAATTATCCATGTAGGTATGCAACGCCTTTTTAAATAGTGCATCACCCAACATGTCCTTTAAAGCCAGGTAGCTTAATGATGGTTTGCCATAAGCATTATTGCCGTAACCATTGCGTTGCTCGCTGCTAGGGGTGATGATCGGCAGGTCCTCGGCAGTTGATGGGTCATGTATATATTGTTCAACACGGAATTTTTTATAGAAATCATCGGCTTTCTTTTTGCCGTTCTCTGCGGTTCCTATTAGTAGTTCAAAAGTGGTTGCCCAGCCTTCGTCCATAAAAGCGTAACGGCTTTCGTTAATACCCATATAGAACGGAAAAAAAGTATGTGCTATTTCATGGTCCTGCACCAATTGTGCAAAGCCAATATCATCCTGGTGGCTATCGTTCACCATCATTGGGTATTCCATATCAGCAAATCCCTGAAAAACCGTCATCTTAGGGAACGGATAAGGCACGCCCGGCCAGTTATGCGAGAACCAACCCAACGCATTACGGCTAAATTGCGCCGAATGGTGAAAATCCGCAGATTTATCCGGATAAGCTGCCTGTACGCTGGCTAAACGATGTGCTGCATCATCAACCAAAACACTTGCGCCATCCCAGTTATAATGATCGCTTACGCCAACTGTCATGTCCGAAATATTGTTAGCGGTCCATGTCCAGGTATTGGTGGCGTTTTGGGCGGTGATGTTTTTGGCCACAAGGTCGACAGGGGTAGCAATATGTATAGTGCTATCGCTGGTCATTGATGTTTGCAGGCGCTTGGCAAACTCGGGTTGTAAAACCTGGTTAGGGTTTTGTAATGTACCCGTGCTCCATACAATAAAATTTTTAGGAACGGTTACATTGAGGGTGTAATTGTTAAAGTCGTTATAAAACTCTTGCGCGTCAAGGAAGGGCAGAGTATCCCAGCCGTTATAGTCATCGTAAACAGATACCCGCGGATAAAAATAGGCCAGGAAGAAAGTGGTAGAATCTATCACGCCCTCGCGGTTGCTCTCTTTAGACAGCTCAAAATGCCAGTCGATATTTAGTTTAACAGAATCGTGCGGCATTAATGGTTTAGCTAAGGCTATGGCCTGGTTGGTGCCTGCAGCCAGATCATTGTTCCAATTGCGCCTAACGTCATTAACTACAAATTTGTCTATCTGTATGCCCGATGTTAGATAATCCGTGCTAGCGCCGCCAAAACGGGCCGCTCCGGGGCGGTGAATGTTTAATATCAGTTTCATGTTCAGCCTTTTTAACGTATCGTGGCTGTTGTTGATGTAGGTGATTTGCTCGATGCCTTTTATCAGGCGGCTAGGCGGTTCCATACTGATAGAGATGTTGTAATTGCCCGTATTTTGCCAATAGTTTTTGCCGGGTTTGCCGCTCATATCGCGGGTGCCTTTTTTAAAGGCTTTTTGTATATCGCGCGGCATATACAGGCTTTGTGCATTTGCCTGTGCCAAAAACAAGCATAATAAGGCCGAAAGTGAAAATGATCTTAACATTTAATAGCGTTTAAATAATGAATCAGTTAATGAGATGTAAAAGTAGTAATTACTACTTTGATATTTTGGAAGGGGGAATGTTACGGTTTGGAAAAATTATTTAATAAATTTGTTTAAAGATATTTGACTATGACTACAGCGGCAATTAGAGAAAAGCTATACGATTATATACGGGTAGCTGACGATGATAAAATAAAGAATATTTACGCACTATTTGAAGATCAAATGGCTCCTGCTGTTGATTGGTCGGAAGATGATGCGTTTGTGGCTGAGTTGGATGAACGGGTGAGAAGATATGAAGCTGGAATTGATAGAGCTTATACTTGGGATGAGATCAAAGCTTCGCTTGAAAAACTAAAAAAAGAGCGGGCAGATGAGTATAATAAAGAGTTAAACGAAGCTGAAGCGCAGATTGATGCAGGTGATTTTTCAGCACACGATGCGGTAAAAAAAATCTTTGCTGACAGAAAGAAGCTTATCGGTGGCAATTAAATGGTCTAAAACAGCGCCGAATCAAATAAGGGCACTCTTAGATTAGCCTTTATTTGTGCCGGTATAAAAAAATTCTTAATTTTACTTTATGGAATCACGCTTAAACAGAATTACCGCTATACCCGGATTATGTAATGGTAAGCCTACAATCAGAGGTAAGCGTTTGACTGTGCATACCCTATTGAGCCATTTAGCGGCAGGTGAAACTGAGGCTGAAATTTTTGAATCTTTTCCTTTTTTAGAAAAGGAAGATATCACAGCAGCTTTGGAGTACGCAGCTTTGATGGCAGACCATATCAATATTCCGCTATCAAATAAGCAAGTGGCTTAATGAAGTTTTTGGTTGATGCGAACCTTCCACGCAAATTTACCTGGTTTAATACTGCCGATTTTTCTTTTGCGCACGATTGGGGCGATGCTTTTCCTGATAAAGCAATTTGGGATTATGCCCTCGAAAATGAACTGATTATACTTACCCGTGATTCTGACTATTTCCATTGGATAATCCAAGCTAAAGTATCTCCCAAGATCGTCTATTTTAAACTTCAGCAACAGGGACGAAAAGAACTCGAAGCATACTTTGCGCTCCATTGGAAACAAATTTGCAAATTGATAAAAACCCATAGAATGGTGATAGCCACCATTGATACGCTGGATGTTTTTTGATATCAAGACACGAGAAGCCTTAGCCCATATGCCCCGCCCCTCATTCTCGGCCAGAAAGGGAGGGTTTATCTAATTCAGACATGGGATTTTAAATATTGTGTACGCATAATTCAATGTTAAAACTTGAACGATCATATAGTTTAATTTTAGAACTAATTTTTAGATTTCTATTTCCTTAAAAGATTCTTCTATATAATTACACATTCCTACAAATTGACCTTTTAGAAATTCAGAATCATCTATATTTATAAAACCAATCAAAATTTCTATTACTGATAGCATTTCACTTATTGTAGCAATATAATTATAGATGTCGTGATCCAGGTTTTTCTGAATTAATTTGCTGGCTTCAGGGTTAAAATGTTGATATTGTGTGTAATAACTGTCTCTTTTACACATCTG
>DHIR01000277.1:8035-14249 GCA_002403905.1 Mucilaginibacter sp. UBA4741 | reverse complement strand
AATAAAATTTAAACAGGCTCTAAAGCAATATTTTTATTATTTTTACTTAAATAAACCAAATTATGAAATTCATAAAACTACTACTGATTGTTGCCACGGTGTCGGTAACAACCTTATTATCATGCAAAAAAAGTGGAGCAAACTCTGATTTCGATAAAAGCTATAATGCATGGTTAGCTTATAAGGCAAAGGTAAATGACACCTACGCATATATTGCAATAAAGGGGGATCAGTCAACTGTATACTCTGAGACAACCATCAAGGTTGTGCAGGGTAATATTTCCGCCCGCGATTTTTTCAATTACGAATACAAATACACCGCGGGTAACAATACTCCGACTAAAGTTTTGACTGTAGAATGGCATGAAACAAGTAATAATATAGGTACTCACGGTACAGACGCTGCAGATTTATTTACATTGGATGATATATATTACAAGGCTCAAAATATTTGGTTAAAGGCAGATAATAGTAAAAATGTGGTAACCTTTGAGAGTAACAACAATGGTATGATATCAGTTGCCGGCTATACCCCAAATACATGTAAGAGCGATTGCTTTATAGGGATCAATATCAAGTCGATTACTAATTAATTCTATTTCCCATAACCCACCACTATTTTATAAACTCATTTCATGTGATTCACAAAAGTGATTCACTCAGAATTTTTAAATTTTATAAAAATTACATAATTTACTAACTTACAATTAGTTAATTATGTTAACCTCAAGTTTTGGTACTGATTCAGGGTGATTCACTCGTTTTCATCAAAGTTCTTATTATCAATAACTTACAAGTGAAAAGTGATCCAGATGATTCAAAGTGATTCACTATTTTATGAATCACTTTAATGCTTAAACTGATATTAAATGTTACACCCCCATTACATTAACATTTCTTATTTTTGGCAAAACATTTATTAATGGGCGCCGAAAATAATTTACAGGTATTATTACAAGATCCGGGTTTATCTGCCGATTTAAAATATATTGCCGAAAAAGTGCGCGACCACGAGCGCATAACTTTTGATGAAGGTGTTTTACTTTTTGAAAAAGGTGAGCTTGGGTATCTGGGCGTTTTGGCCAACTACATCCGCGAGGAACGCCACGGCGATAAAACTTATTTCAACCGTAATTTCCATATCGAGCCTACCAACCTTTGTGTTTACGATTGTAAGTTCTGCTCTTACTCACGCTTACTAAAGCAAAAGGAGCAAGGCTGGGAGTATACCATGGACGAGATGTTTGACATGGTTGTTAAATATGATAACGAACCCGTAACCGAAGTACATATCGTTGGCGGTGTATTACCACAATACGATGTACCCTTTTATGTTGAACTATTTCAACGCATAAAAGCACATAGGCCGAAGTTACACGTAAAGGCATTAACGCCTGTTGAGTATCATTACATATTTAAGAAAGCTAAAATTGATTATGCCACGGGCATGAAAATGATGCTGGATGCCGGCCTGGAATCAATACCGGGTGGTGGTGCAGAGATTTTCCATCCCGAAATACGTGAACAAATTGCCAAAGACAAATGTACTGCCGACCAATGGTTAGCCATACACGAAGAATGGCATAAATTAGGTGCAAGATCAAACGCTACCATATTATATGGCCATATAGAGCAATATTGGCACCGTATAGACCACATGGACCGTTTGCGCCAATTGCAGGATAAAACAGGTGGTTTCCAAACGTTTATTCCGTTGAAGTTCCGTAACCAGGATAACCAGATGTCGCACGTGCCCGAAACAACTGTTGTTGAGGATCTGCGCAATTATGCTATATCACGTATTTACCTTGACAACTTCGATCACATAAAGGCCTATTGGGCAATGATAAGCCGCACAACGGCACAATTATCGCTAAACTTTGGTGTGGATGATATTGATGGTACGCTGGATGATACTACCAAGATATACTCCATGGCTGGTGCCGAAGAACAAAATCCGGGTATGAGCACCAAACAATTGGTTGAGCTAATAAAACAAGTTGGCCGTTACCCAATAGAACGCGATACTTTATACAACGTAGTTACCGACTATAACGACTACCAGTTTGCCGAAGAGCCAAAACCGCAGTATTATAAATTGCCGGTGATAAATTAAAGCCCCTCCTAAATCCTCCCCGGTAGGGAGGACTTTAAAGAAAGGGCAATACAAATAACAAAAAAATCTCCCCTGCCGGGGGAGATTTAGAGGGGGCTGAATGATAAAAACACTATACATAGTACGCCACGGACAAACAGATCTGAATAAGCAGGGCATTGTGCAGGGCAGGGGCAGAGATACTGACCTGAATGATGAAGGCCGCAAGCAGGCTAATCTGTTTTACAAGGCTTATAAATCTGTTCCGTTTGATAAGATCTATATATCAGAACTTAAACGTACACAACAAAGCATACAGCAGTTTATTGACCTGGGTATTCCGTACGAAAAGTTATCCGGGCTGGATGAATTAGCATGGGGTATCTATGAAGGTATGCCAAGCTCGCCCGAAACCAAGGCCGCCTTTTTAAAACTAATGCGCGATTGGGTTGGCGGTAAACTGGATAGCAAATTTGAAAATGGTGAAAGCCCTAACGAAGTAAGGTTAAGGCAAATAGAGGCCCTACACATCATCATGAGCCATACTGAAGAGGATAATGTGCTGATCTGCATGCATGGCCGTGCAATGCGTTTGCTATTATGCCTGCTTACCGGTAAACCGCTTACCGAGATGGATAGCTTCCCACACCAAAACCTGGTTTTATATAAAGTTATTTTTGATGGCGAAAAATACCATATCGAAAGCTTTAGTAACGCCGACCATTTAAAACACGACTAACACACTTCTGTGAAAAAAATTAAAATATCAGCTGTAAGCTATACTAATACCAAGCCCTTTTTATACGGTATACAACATACCGACATCATTAACAAAATAGATCTTAGCCTTGATATCCCGGCAGATTGCGCCCAAAAGCTAATTGATGACGAGGTTGATATTGGCCTTATCCCAGTGGCTGCTACATTAAATTTGCCTTATTGGGAAATTGTATCAACTTACTGTATTGGTGCTGTTGGGGCCGTTAATTCGGTGTTTATATTTAGTAATTGCGAGATACATGAGGTTACTAAACTACAGCTCGATCCTGAGTCACGCTCATCTAATAACCTGGCCAGAGTTCTGTTAAAAAACTATTGGAAAATACAGCCCGAGTTAGTCACCAATTCGCCCGAATATTCAGTTGATCAAAATACAACCACCGCGTTTGTACAAATAGGCGACCGTACATTTGGCAAGAAAGACAAATACCCCTTTGTTTATGACCTTGCCGAAGAATGGCAAAAGTTTACCGGCCTGTCATTTGTATTTGCCGCATGGATAGCCAATAAACCCATACCGAAAGACTTTATTACCGAGTTTGATCAAGCACTAAAAAACGGGCTTGACCATAGGGCAGAACTGCTTAAAGAATTACCAGCCAGAGCCGATTTTGACTTGGAAGATTACCTAATGCACAAACTGGATTTTGACCTGACTGAGGATAAGCGAAAGGCACTCTACCTATTCCTTGAATATTTAAAGGCGCTGTAATTTTAGTCTACCTTAAAATATTTAATAACAAATTAAACCCGGCTGGCTAAAATCAATCAAACCGCTACCATTAACATAATGGTTTAAAGTTGATTATGGGCACACGGTTAAGGAGGTTTAGTACAAGTTTTAAGGTTATCCTGTTTTTACTTGTGGCTATTTTTGCAGCTTACCTGTATAAAACCTTTACTACCGGCACTAAACAAAGGATACTAGTGGATAATGATACCGTTGCTATACATTCGCTTAAAAAACATAAAAGGAAACATCACGCTAAAAAGCATACAGCAACTGATCTGCAAAAACCGATAGCTGACACGGTACAGATTGCGGCAGCAAAAGTTGCCTTGCCTAAACCCACGCCTGTTAAACCGATAGGAGCAGCTAAGCCTGTAGAAATTAAACCCGTAGTGTTTGTAAAGCCTTTACCTGTTAAACGCCAGCCGGATAGTATTAAAACCAGCAACAACTTTCTATATACCACTTATGTGCAGCCCAACGTTACCGGCATTGTAAAACTAAGGGCCCAGGATAAATTCGATTCAGACTTTATTGCTGATATCCCGGCAAACTCAAAGGTAGGGGTGTTGGCCAAGGGCAATACTTATTATCGGATATCATACAATAATAGCATCGGCTTTGTACCTAAGTGGGCGTTGCATATTAAGTAGTCTGTACTTTTTCGTCTGTTTTCATAATTAAAAATATTGATCCTATAAATAACCAAACTCTAAATCTGGTAACAATTTATAAGTGCACAAAAACTGTCCTTTTTTACTTCTTTACTGTCCTATTTTCGTGTAAAAAACCCATTACAGGGCTAAAAAGGCACTTTTTTGCAATTTTTACAATTACATATATTGTAATATATACACTAAGTAATTAAAAAAATTTATAATTTAATATAAAATTCATGTTATAATTATAATATATCCATAAAAGTTCAATTTTATTTTAATAAATGGCAAATAGGCAGTACTTTTGTTATCAATAATTAAAAATAGAAATACCATGAAAAAATTAATAATGACCGCAGTGATCGCTACTATGATTAGTGTAACTGCATTTGCCGATGGTGGCAAAAAAACAATTACAACTGGTGAAGAAAGTATAAGCTATACAGTATTGGCTCAATTTAATTCTGATTTTGCAACTGCTAGTAATGTAGCCTGGACTGTAACATCAAACTGCCAAAAAGCAACGTTTACTGAAAACAACATTCACTACACCGCTTTTTATGATTTGAATAACGAATACTGGGGTGTATCACAAGATGTAGCTTACACAACTCTTTCAGAATCTATTAAAAGCAAAATAGCTAAAAACTACAAAAGCTATGAGGTTAAAGATGTAACCAAATTCGAATCGAAAGATGGCGAAGAGCCGGTTGTATATTTTGTTAGCCTTAAAAATGCTGATGATAAAATTGTTTTGACCATAGCGCCAGACAACGAAATAATGAACGTTGAAAAGAACTAATTAATTTAAACAAAAGAAAATCAAGCCTTTATGCTTAACGCATAAGGGCTTTTTTATTTTTAGATAAATAAATTATGTAATGTCTATGTAAATACTGGATTATTTTTGGTTTGCCTATTGCTATTTAAAACAATCGCTGTAACTTTAAAAATCAATTCAATTTAAAACATATACATCATGAGTTTAAGATTAGGCGATAAAGCCCCGGATTTTACAGCACAAACCTCGATAGGAGAGATCAACCTTTACGAATACCTTGGCGATGGCTGGGGCGTTTTATTTTCGCACCCTGCAGATTATACACCGGTATGTACTACCGAGCTTGGCCGCACAGCAGCTTTAAAAGACGAGTTTGCTAAACGCAATGTTAAAGTATTGGCATTAAGTGTTGATTCTGTAGCATCACATAAAGAATGGATAAAGGATATCAATGAAACACAGGGAGTTGAAGTAGAGTTTCCGATCATTGCAGACGAGGACCGCAAAATTGCCGAGGCTTATGACATGATCCATCCAAACGCGTCTGTAAACGCTACAGTACGTTCATTATTCATCATCGGCCCTGATAAAGCCATCAAACTAATCATCACTTACCCGGCATCAACCGGAAGAAATTTCGTAGAGATATTACGTGTAATTGACTCCTTACAATTAACTGCATACTATAGCGTTGCCACACCTGCCGACTGGAAAGATGGCGAAGACGTAGTAGTAGTTCCGGCTATTAAAACAGAAGACATCCCGGCAAAATTTCCTAAGGGTTTTAGAGAGGTTAAACCATACTTACGCTTAACACCCCAGCCGAATAAATAATTTTATTTGGATAAGTAAATAATTTTATATATTTGGAAAAGGGAGTGTATTTATTCCGCTGACTATTAATACCATTTGTACTCAGTTCGGCATAGATCTTTATTCTTAATAAAAAATTATTAATACTATTATAATATTATGAAAACTGGAAAAGTAAAATGGTTTAACACACAAAAAGGTTACGGCTTTATTGTTACCGAAGACGGGAAAGATCTTTTTGTACACTTTAAGGATGTGCAGGGCGGCGTAAATGCTATTAAAGATAATGATAGCGTTGAATATGAAGTGGAAGATGGCAGAAAAGGCTTACAGGCAGTAAATGTAAAAAAAGTATA
>DHIR01000277.1:0-7847 GCA_002403905.1 Mucilaginibacter sp. UBA4741 | reverse complement strand
TTACAGGCAGTAAATGTAAAAAAAGTATAGTTTACTAACCCCGGAACTAAAAAGACCTCTGTAAACCCAGGGGTTTTTTTTTGCCAAAAAAATTTCAATGATCTGCCTAATTCACTTACATTAGGCCAACCAATTATTTTATCAATTATGACTGATGCCATATCGGCCAAAGCCACCCGTAATGTTGTTTTTTTAGTGATAGTAGCCGCCTTAGGCTATTTTGTTGATATATATGACCTGGTGCTATTCTCGATAGTACGGGTTAAAAGCCTGCAGGACATCGGCGTGTCCGAGGCTGATATCCGCTTAAAAGGCGTTTATGTTATCAATATGCAAATGTTTGGCCTGCTGTTGGGCGGCATAATGTGGGGGATAATAGGCGATAAATATGGGCGTATAAAAGTTTTATTCGGGTCGATATTCCTGTACTCGGTAGCCAACTTTGTTAATGGCATGGTGCATGATCTGAATAGCTATGCTGTTATCCGCCTGATAGCAGGCATCGGTCTGGCCGGCGAACTTGGCGCGGGCATTACCCTGGTTAGCGAAACTTTAAGTAAAGAGCGTAGGGGATATGGCACCACCATCGTAGCCATGATTGGCCTTTTAGGCGCTGTTGCCGCGGCTTATGTTGGTAAGTATGATTGGCGTACCGCTTACTATGTTGGCGGCGGCCTGGGCATTGTATTGCTGTTATTACGGATGGGTACATTCGAGTCGGGGATGTTTAAGAATATTGCCGATACCGGGGTATCAAAAGGCAACATCCTGATGCTGTTTAACAATCGTAAGCGTTTTTTAAAATACCTGTATTGCATATTAATTGGCGCACCGCTATGGTATGTGGTAGGGGTGCTGGTTACGCAATCGCCAGAATTTGGTAAGGCTTTGGGTGCTAAAGTGCCGCTTAGCGCGGGTACCGGCATTTTATATACTTACATAGGCATATCTGTAGGCGGTATTTTTGCCGGGGTGTTGGCGCAGCTTACCAAATCAAGAAAACTAACCATGCTGATATTTTTATTATTATCAGTAATTAGCGCGGTATGTTATTTAAGCGCTAAAGGTATTACCACTTCGCAATTTATATGGCTATGTTTTTTTATGGGTTTCGCGGTGGGTTATTGGGCCACGTTTGTTACAATAGCGTCCGAGCAGTTTGGTACCAATATACGCTCGACCGTTACTACCACCGTACCCAACTTTGTACGCGGATCATTAATCCCCGTAAACGCACTGTTTAATATGTTTGTGCTGCATTATGGCATGATCCAAAGCGGCTATATTGTAATGTTTATACTCACAGCGATAGCTTTATTCGCCCTAAGCCAGCTAAAAGAAAGCTTTAGCAAGGATCTGGATTATATTGAGGATGATGGGGTTAATATGACAACGTAACTAATATTAAAAGTGAGCCAATATCTACCGAATAATAAAGAATATGAATTTTTAAGTTTGGCTTATACCAGATTTGAAGAAATTTGGCAAATTTACACCAATCCAAACTTTTACGATCAAATAGCTGAATATAGATTTTCCTGTATTAAAGAAGCATTCAGCATTTATTCCGAAGTTATCACTTATCAACCGATTAGAGATTATTTAGAGGGACTTGAGCAAAACAAAGATAAACTTTGGTTAATTATGAATATTGAATTTCCGAAGGTTGTTCGAAATATAATTTTGCATTTTCCTTTTTCTAAATGGGATGATATTTACATTAATAAATCAATTGCTACTTGGAATACGGTTAATAAACACTCCACAATTGATAAGTTTTTTGAGAAATATAAAGGAGTTGTACCCATAGAAGTTGAGACTTTATCGAAATCAGATATTTCTAACAAGTTTAAGATTAATTTCCCGGTGCAATATGATGAAGTAGGTAAAACCTACTTAAAGGATATGATAAATGAAGAATCCGGTGTCGATTTATTTATGACTTTAATGAGAAGTGCAATGGCATCCCAAATGGAAAGTTTAATAAACAATTAGCTTTGAAGTACGAAAGATTTGACAACTCCTTTTTAAAAGTTGTCAAATCTAAGACTCATCTTTAAATCCAAAATCGCATTTTTGCGCTAATGATCACAAAAGAACAAATAGCCGCCGATTACCAAATAATTCAGGACGAGATCTGCCGGGCCTTAGAGGCCGTTGATGGTAAAGCCAAATTTGAAGAAGAAAAGTGGGAGCGCGAAGGCGGCGGCGGTGGCCGCACACGCGTTATTCAAAACGGTAATATATTTGAAAAAGGCGGTGTAAATTTCTCGGCTGTTGAGGGCGAATTACCGGAGGCCATTAAAAAAGGTTTAAAGATAGACAGCGATGATTTCTTTGCAACCGGCGTTTCTATTGTGATCCATCCTAATCATCCGCTAGTACCAATCATCCACATGAATATTAGGTATTTTGAAATGCCATCATCATTTGGAGAGGGCAAAGAGCCGGTACGCTGGTTTGGCGGGGGCATAGACCTTACACCGCATTATGTTGTTGATGCTGATGCCAAGTTCTTCCATACTAGTTTAAAAGCAGTTTGCGATCAGTTTAATGCCGAGTTTTACACTCGTTTTAAAAAATGGGCCGATGATTATTTCTTTATCAAACACCGTGACGAAACCCGTGGTATCGGCGGTATATTTTACGACCGCTTGACCGCTACGGATGACATGGGTTGGGACGATATCTTTGCTTTCAGTAAAGCGTTGGGCCGGTCGTTTATTCCCATTTATACCGAGCTGGTAAATCGCCATAAACAAGAAACCTTTACTGCCGACCAGCAGCAATGGCAATACCAACGCCGCAGCCGTTACGCCGAGTTTAACCTGGTATATGATGCCGGTACTAAATTCGGTTTAGAAACCAATGGTCGGATAGAATCCATCCTGATGAGTCTTCCGCCAACTGCTAAATGGCTATACAACTACCAACCTCAACCCGGCAGCGAAGAGGAGCGGACGTTAAGTTTATTAAAGAAAGATATTAACTGGGTATAGGGTATGCAAAAACTGCTGTTCTCCTTATTTTTATTGGTGATTTTTTCTTCGGACAAAGAAGTAAAAACTCTTAAAGGTACCTGGGAATATCGCGGCGGAAAATTTAATAACAAACTATCGGCAGCGCCAAAAGACTATACCCAGCAAAGAAAATATACCGATAAAAACTTCGATGCTTTTTTATTGGAAAAAGGCGAGAAAACTCTTAAATACGAAAGCGGTAATTATACTTTAAACGGCGATAGTTGTATAGAAATTCAAACCTATAGCATGCAGGAGTCCAAACTGCTTAACATAGCGGTACATTACCAATATTCCATAAGAAACGATACCCTTATTTTAAATGGTAAATTGCCGGACGGGGCAGTTATTGAGGATTATTGGAAGAAGGTTAAATAATATAGATTTCTGTTTCGCAAACACACTTGCCTCTAACGGGGCACAGGCTCATTTCAATTATCACCTTATCTTATCCAACGTTACAGCCGCCGCATCATTCATCAATTCTTTGCAATGCACATTATCAACTATAGCTACTTTGGCACCGGCCCAGCTATGCCATTGTAAAAAATAGGGAGCTTTGCCCTTGTAGGTATTTAACACTTCCATTTCATCAAACTTTCCATAGGATTGCTGGTGCGGGCCTACTTCTCCATCGGTCACCGGTTTACCCAGTTTAAGCAGTTCCGGGTAATCATCAAAAGCAGGTGTTTTTGGATAGTTATCCAACGCCACTATATCAACATATTTGTCGCCCGGATAAAAAGCAGCAGGAGCAGGGTAATACGTGCCGGCTATATTTGGCGCATACACCCAGATCAGGTTATTAAGGCCATAATCTTTTGTAAACAGGCTGTACATATCTATCCAAAGCGCGGCATAATCTTGTTGGTTTGTCGGTTTTTTTGCATCGTTGGTGCCCCACCAAAACCAGTTGCCATTCATCTCGTGGAATGGCCGCCATATCACCGTTACGCCTGCATCTTTTAATTGTTTTAATGCTTTTGCAATGTTATTTAATTCGGCGCGATAACTTGCTTTCTCCATCGAGTCAGGTGCGTCTTTCAATAATTTTTTAAAATCAATTGCGTCCTTGTTGGCAATGGCATCCCATCGCACATCATAGCCATCTTTAAATGGGCAGTCGGCATGCCAGCTAATGGTAACCAGTCCGCCTTGCTGCCAATGCTTTAGGGCATATTCATTTTCTTTTTGTAGATCAGCATTAGCAAACCAGCCGTATTCTAACCCAATAAGCGCAGGGTACTTGCCGGTAGAATCATACAGCCGCTGAAAATTATTTTTATACTACAACGCCACATCCGGCGATTGGCTGCATTGCTGCCCCACAATTACTTGCTTGTTTTTTACAATGGTTTTAAAATAATCCATGATGCCTTTTTTGCTTCGGTCGGTAAGCTTGGGGATAGGTGTTTGGGCTATTCCGTGTAAACCGGCGATTAACAAAAAAATAAAGAGTATTAAGCGGGCAGGAAGTTTCATGTTATATGTATCTTGATAAGATCAAGGTACATATTTATCTGGGAAGTAACTTTACAAGTTTGTTTCAAAAGTTTGTTTCACGACACAAAAATTAGCTATTGTGCAATAGACTAATTATCAGTGTTTTATTTTAAATATACGCATAAAATCACTGACATAAAAGTTGTTTCTCCCGATAGCTATGGGGATTGTTTCACTGTATTTTTATAATCAGTTTATTTTCAACAGATTGAGTCGAAATATTGTTTCATTTGTTTCATTTATTTCACATTTTTATGAAACAAAATAGGGGCATAGACTACCCGGACCGGAAGACAAAAATCAACTCCAAACCCGCCTTATTGTGGACTAATATCGTTATGTGGAAAAAAACTGAAATAATTGGTGTTTACCCGCGCTTTTTATAACCATTTTGTTGGTAAAAAAGGGCTATTAAATCAACTAAATTCTTAACTTCGCAGGTCGTATAAAAAACCTGTTTATTACGATCAATTATAAAGCAAAATATCTACAAATAAATTAAAATGGCTGAAGGTACAGAGAACGATAACCCGAACAAAGAAGACAGAATAATTTCTATAAATATTGATGAAGAAATGCGATCGGCTTACATTGATTATTCAATGTCTGTTATCGTATCGCGTGCCCTGCCTGATGTGCGCGATGGTTTAAAACCCGTACACAGACGCGTGCTTTTTGGCATGCTTGACCTGGGTTTAAATAATAATAAACCTTATAAAAAATCGGCCCGTATTGTGGGTGAGGTAATGGGTAAATATCACCCGCATGGTGATGCTTCTGTATACGATACTATGGTACGTATGGCGCAGGAGTGGAGCTTACGTTATCCGTTGGTTGAGGGCCAGGGTAACTATGGCTCTATCGATGGTGATAACCCGGCGGCAATGCGTTATACCGAGGCTAGATTAGAAAAAATAGCCGAGGAAATGCTGGCCGATATCAATAAAGATACTATTGATTTCCAACTAAACTTTGACGACTCGTTACAAGAGCCAACTGTATTGCCTGCCAAGTTCCCTAACCTTTTGGTTAACGGTGCATCAGGTATAGCGGTAGGTATGGCTACTAATATGGCACCGCATAATCTATCAGAAGTTATTGATGCTACTATGGCATTGATAGATAACCGTGATATTGAGGTTGCCGAGTTAATGAAACATGTTAAGGGCCCCGATTTCCCTACGGGTGGTATCATCTATGGTTTTGAAGGCCCACGCGAGGCATTAGAGACCGGCCGTGGCCGTGTGGTACTACGTGCCCGTGCCGAAATTGAAATGCACGGCAATGACCGCGAACGTATTATCGTTACCGAAATACCTTACCAGGTAAACAAAGGTTTGATGATTGAGCGTACTGCCGACCTGGTTAATGATAAAAAACTGGAAGGTATATCAGCCATCCGTGATGAATCTAACCGTGAAGGTATCCGTATAGTTTACGAGATAAAGCGCGAAGCTAATGCGGCTATCGTATTAAATAACCTGTTTAAATACACGGCATTACAAACATCGTTCAGTGTAAATAACATTGCGTTGGTACATGGCCGCCCAATGATGTTGAACCTACGTGACTTGATACATCATTTTGTTGAGCACAGGCATGAGGTTGTTGTTCGCCGTACCAAATATGAACTGTCCGAAGCACAAAAGCGCGCACACGTTTTAGAAGGCTTATTAATTGCTTTAGATCACCTGGATGAAGTAATTAAACTGATACGTGGCTCGCAAACACCAGATGAAGCTCGCGAAGGCTTAATGAGTCAGTTTGGTTTAAGTGATATACAGGCACGTGCCATACTGGATATGACCCTAAGAAGGTTAACCGGACTGGAACGCGACAAGATCAAAGACGAATACGAAGGTTTAATGAAACTGATAGATTACTTAAACAGCATCTTAGCGGATGAAGGTTTAAGGATGCAGATCATTAAAGACGAGTTATTAGAGATAAAAGAAAAATATGGTGATGAGCGTAAAACAGAAATGGTACACTCATCAGCAGAAATGCAAACCGAGGATTTTATTGAAGATGAGGATGTTGTAATCACTATCTCTCGCGAAGGATACATTAAACGTACGCCGCTTACAGAATATCGCAGGCAGGGCAGAGGTGGCAAAGGGTCAATAGGCAGCAATAGCCGTGATGCAGATTTTATTGAGCATTTACTGATAGCATCTAATCACAATTACATGCTGTTCTTTACAGAATCTGGCCAATGTTTCTGGTTGCGTGTGTTTGAAATTCCGGAAGGGTCACGTACCTCTAAGGGCCGCGCTATCCAGAATATCATAAATATACCTAAAGAGGAAAACATAAAAGCTTATATCAAGGTTATTAACCTGAAGGATAAAGAATACCTGGAGAGTAACTTTATAATAATGTGTACCAAAAAAGGTGTGATCAAGAAAACTTCGTTAGAAGCTTATTCTCGTCCGCGTGCAAATGGTATCAACGCAATAAATGTTAACGAAGGCGACTCATTATTAGAAGCAAGCTTAACCAGCGGCACCAGCGAAATTGTAATGGCTTTAAAATCAGGTCGTGCAATACGTTTTAATGAAGCTACAGTAAGGCCAATGGGTCGTACGGCAACAGGCGTTAGGGGTATAAGCTTAGCCAATGATAATGACGAAGTTGTTGGTATGATAAGTATTGACAACCCAGAAACTACGGTGTTGGTAGTATCAGAAAAAGGTTACGGTAAACGTACCGATATTGACGACTACCGTGTAACCAATCGTGGTGGTAAAGGTGTTAAAACGCTTAACATTACTGACAAAACAGGCAATTTAGTAGCTATTAAAGGCGTTACAGATAATGAAGACCTGATGATTATTAATAAATCAGGTATAATTATACGGATCGCTATAAGTGAATTAAGAACAATGGGCCGTGCAACGCAAGGAGTGAGGCTGATCAATCTTAAAGGTAATGACGAAATAGCATCAGTAGCTAAAATAGAACATGATGATGAGGAAGAGGAAACAGAAGTTGACGGCGCTACAGAAAATCCGGATGGAGAAACTACGACAGATACTGATACCGAACCAACATCACCAACTGACGTAACTGAATAAAAAAATGAATGGCCGTAAAATAGTTTTATCGGTTTTATTGGTATTGTTTACTGCGCCTTTGGCATTTTCTCAATCAGAAATGCTAAAGGGTGTGGTTAACAGTCTGGCGTATTATAAGCAGCGGAAAGAGCTAAAGTTTTTAACCATCGCCAAAAAATCTATTGATAGTTTACTAAAAATAGCCCCGGACACCAATGATTTGGAGAAGAACGTTTACCGAGCTATCATCAACTCGGCTATTTTATAT
>DHIR01000041.1:12465-20260 GCA_002403905.1 Mucilaginibacter sp. UBA4741 | reverse complement strand
AGTATTAAATGCTCGTTTTTGTGCAGATGCCTGGTTAATTATCAGTGCAGCCGCAATTACAGCTAAGTACTTTTTAGGGCTCATTCAGGAATAAATTGGTTATGCAAATAACAAAAAATCTATTACTCTTTTTTATATGCCGCTATTTTGATTTGCACCCCGGCCACAGGCCGAGCACTTTTTATCACTTTTACTAATCTTCAACCTGGTATTTGTAAACCACCCTTCCCAATTCCCCTTCAGCATTAATTCCTTCTACAATAACTTTGTAAGTACCCGGGCCATCGGCATTAAAAAAATTGAATGACGTTTTACCAGTAGCGTCTGTTTTCAAATATGGATTCCAATAGACGGTAGTCCGAAGATCTGGAAGTTTTTCAGCATTGCCCGGCTTATCGTATCTCGGCGAATAAAACACGCAAGTTTTATTAAACCCCTTAGGGGCTATGTTCGCAATACTGGGAGTGTAGGAGGTATGCCCTAACCCTCTGTTAGTATAAATCATTATAGATGCTTTTCCCAATATAGCAATCAATGCGAGGTTGTCTTTTATAATGTCTACTTTAACTATTTCTTCCGGTTTTAACACATTATTATCAAACATATCTCCAACACGTATAGAGTCTCTTACAATTTCTCCATCGACTACCAATTGCATAGGAAGAAGAGCTTCCCGGCCTGATTTAGGATCATTTTGGCGACAATACGGATAATTGTGATAAGTGTATAATATGCGATCTACATAAAAATCATATTCCCTAAAAACGACTCCAGGTAGCATACCTTGTAAGCAAATTCCTAAACTGGCGCAATGTTCTGCATCTTTCATAATGTAAGTATGATCCGCATGCCCCTCGGGGATCTGAAGGATTCCTTGTGTCGCATAAGTTGGAACTACCCCTTTTTTAGCTTTTATCCTAACCTCTTTTAATCGCTGCACTTTGTCCAGATGCCCGGTTTTTTCGTAAAGCTCATCCAGTTTTTTACTGTTATCAATGTAGGCATGCAGGGTACCGTTTATGTTAAGGTTAACATCAGCAAGGTTACGGTTTTTGGTTACTTGTAGTTTGGGTATGTTGTCCATTATCAGTTTAACTTTATCGCTATTTTTGGCTGTACGGGCCTGTAGCGTAAATTTAATGCTGTCTATTAAAAATATGCCATCAAATCTAAACCTACCGGTAGCATCGGTAGTGGTACTTTTAGCTATTCTAGCTTTTACCGATATTAAGTTGACTACCGCATTGGGCAATACCTTATCATTAAGCGTGGTTACCCTACCGGATATATTAACACCCAAGCCTTCTGCCTCAAAAGCGGGTTTTGTGTTTATCGTGTTATTTAATTCTTTCCAGGTAAACCTGCGATAGCCTTGCGTCATCATCAAATTATCTAATGCTTTGTTTACTTCATCGCTTTCCTTTGTAAAATAATAATTAGGCTTTTCTATATAACCTTTAAGGTCTGATGTTAACAGGGTGTTGGAAAAAATAGTGCTTTCAGCGGCTTCATCAACCGGCACTTTGCTCTCATCGATCACTGTTACCGAGAAGTTGCCGAAGGATGGTTTCCCCTTACTGTCTTTTGCCTCTAAATTAATGCTGATGCGTTCTTTACTTTTATAATCGTTTTTTACTGTTTTAATATCCAATTGCATCAGGTCATTGCTGCGGATAAAAGCTATACGCTCGTTCAACGGCTCGCCGTTATTATTAAAAATAGTAAACTGGGCAATTCCAGTAGGAAACGCTTTTTTCTCCAACCAAACAGAAGTAACTGCCTTTTCTATCTTTATGGGCGATGCGAATATAATCTCGCCGCTGGTCTGAGCGATTAGGTTAACGCTTTGTGGTGATGCCGGTTGTTTGGTGCTGATCCTGATCAGTACGCTATCCTTATTAGGCTGGTAAACGCTTAACACATAACCGTCATCAACGGTCTTTGGCAAAGCGATGGTTTTTGTTGTGCCATCAGCAAAGCTGATGCGGGCATTGTACGTTTTGCCTGCCTCAGGTCTTAATAAAAAGCTACCCATACCTGCATGAAGAGTTTCCAGTTCCGCTACTTCTTTATTGTCATTGTCGGTTATCTTGCCTTTGATGTTTACCCCTAGTCCGTCTACACCAATCGCTTTAAATCCAACCCTCGAAGAAACTCCGTTAACCAAACTACCACCCTCCGGGAAAAACTGTATATCGCTTTGTGACAGGGCGGCTTTTATGGGGAAATCTCTTGTTAGCGTATTTTTATCGCTGCCGTCCAGTATAGTCGTGATGTAGGCACCACTTAGGTCTACATGATTTTCGTTAGATATTTTTACAGGAATGTTACCATTTAGATCTGTTTTAGCAGATGTTGACCAAGCAACTTTTTTGTTGATGATGATCTGGTAATGCACATCTTTGCCAACAAGGGGTTTGCCCTCGTCATTGGTATAGTTTAGGGTAGCCGTTAAAACAGGTTTGCCGTCTATGTCCTTATACTGGTAATCGGCTTTAGTTACAATATTATTATTGGCTATATCGCCTACAGTAAAAGTATGATCAAAAAAGTAATCCTCACCGGCATTACGCATCCATTGGGTATAGGCCCGTATACGGTAGCTACCTTCTTTAAAGTCATCACTTAAAATAAAATCGCCAATTACCATACCGGTAGTAACAGGTAATTTTAAAGACCGCAAAACAGAATCTTTCTCAGAGATCAGCTCCACATACATCGCCCCGCTCAGGTTAGAAAGTTGATGCCTGCTGCCAATGGTTATATAACCCTTAAACCAAATGGTATCGCCTAAAGCGTAGTACGGTTTGTCAAGGTGCAGGTACACTTTTTCTTGCGGGATGGTATCTGTCCACTTTTGCAGAGTGGCTACCAGTTTATCAATAGGGTCCTCGGCTTTTGGGATAAAAGCAAGCAATAATAAAAACGAGAAAAGCAGGCCTATCTTAATTGGAGGTTTGATGCTTGTTTTCATTGCAGAGGTTTTAGGTAGTACTAATGTAAATAAAATATTGGCATTTAATTAATTAAGGTGAGTTCGGGATAAGAAATTAATTTCTACGTTGGTATGCCCCATCGGGGCTACCTCTTTGTAGCATAATTTATAAAATATTTGTCTTTTGCCTCGTCAGAGGCTACCCATCGCGAATTTGGGTAACCCCTAACGGGGTAAAATTTAACGTTTGTCTTGTTCTACAAAGAGGTAGCCCCGATGGGGCAATGTTTTTATCCCGAACTCACGTTAATTAAGGTGTTATATCTCCTGTTGCTGCATAAAAACATCGTAACTATTCATAAATCAAGCAAAAAGCATTAATATTGAGCAATAAACCCCAATAGATACCCTGTTTAATTATTTCCTGTTTCTATTTACACGTCATGCATAAACGTTCTCTCTTGTCAGGCTTAATAATAGCCTCCCTGTTTTTTAACGCTTCGGCACAAACGGTAGTTAAGCCCGATGATAGCCGCTTTACCAAAGTGGTATTGGCTCAACGAATTGAAGAGCCCATGCAGTTCCAGATACTAAAAGACGGCAAAGTGCTTTATGCCGAGCGTAAAGGAAAGCTAAAGCTATACAACCCCGCCACTAACAAAGTAACCGTTATACATGAGTTTGCGGTAAGCACTAAATATGTAAGTAAAACCGGCGAGGTAAGTGAGGCCGAAGATGGTTTGCAGGGCGCAATACTCGACCCTGATTTTTATAAAAACCATTGGATATATGTTTATTATGCACCGGCCGGCAATGACCCCAAAAACACATTGGAGCGCTATACCTGGGACGGTAGGGGGCCGATAAATGCAGCATCGCGCAAGCACGTAATGGATGTGGTGGTGCAGCGCTTTGAATGCTGCCACGTTGGCGGGGGTATGGTGTTTGATAGAAACAAAAATCTTTATTTAAGCACGGGTGATAATACTTTTTCACGCGCATCTGACGGGTTTTCGCCATTGGATGAACGCCCCGGCATGTCTCCCGAGGATTCGCAAAAAGGCTCATCAAATACCAATGACCTTCGCGGAAAAATATTACGGATCCACCCGGAAGCTGATGGCACCTATACTATCCCGAAAGGAAACTTGTTTAAACCCGGCACCGCTTTAACACGCCCCGAGATCTATACTATGGGTAACCGTAACCCGTGGCGCTTAACTATTGACAGTAAAACAGGCTGGTTATACTGGGGAGAGGTTGGCCCGGATGGCAGCGAAGATGATTTTGAGCATCGCGGTCCGCAATCATACGATGAGTTTAATCAGGCTAAAAAACCTGGTAATTATGGCTGGCCTTATTTTGTGGGTAACAGTTTCCCTTATCATCATTATGATTTTGCCACCAAAGAGTCGGGGCCATTGTTTGACCCTGAGCACCCGGTTAACACATCGCCAAATAATACCGGCCTTAAAGACTTGCCACCAACTACGCCGGCATTTATCTGGTATTCAAAACAACAAAGCACCAAGTTTCCGCTGGTTGAGAGCGGCGGCAACAGCGCCGTTGGTGGGCCAATATTCCATGCATCTGATTTTAAGAATGCCCCACGCTTGTTCCCATCGTATTACGAAGGCAAATGGTTTATTACCGATTGGGTGCGTGGCTGGATAAACGTGGTAACCATTGATGATAACGGCAATTATGTGGGCATGGAGCGTTTCTTGCCCGGCTTTAAATTGCATGGCCCTATTGATATGAAGTTTGGCCCAAGCGGTGATCTATATGTATTAGAATACGGCAATGGCTATTTTAAGGATAATCCCGAAGCTGAGTTGATCCGCATTGAATATAATGGCGGCAACCGCAAACCGCAGGTGCAAGCATCTGTAGATAAAACCGCGGGCGCAGTACCATTAAAAGTTAACCTTTCATCTATCGGAACAAAAGACGCGGATGAGGGCGATAAGCTAAGTTATTCGTGGAAAATAACCCGTAACGGCGCGCCGTTTAAAACCATAGCGCAGGCAGATCCATCAGTAACATTTGCAATGCCTGGCGTGTATAAAGCTTTACTTACAGCAACAGACAGCAAAGGCGCAAAAAACAGCAAGTCTGTTGAAATTAAAGCGGGTAATGAGCCACCGGTAGTTACGATCAACATTACTAATGGTAATTCCACTTACTTCGTTCGGGGCCAAACCATCTCCTATAATGTAAATGTGACCGATAAAGAGGATGGGAGCCTGGCTAATAAACGCATTTCGCCAGCGCGTGTATCGGTTACCGCCAACTATTTATCAGAAGGATATAATATGACGGCCATTGCCGCAAAACAAAGCAGTGTTGATGCCGATGCGCAATATGCGGGGGCGATTGCGTTAATCGCCAAAAACGATTGCAAATCATGCCACTCTGTTACCGAAAAAGTTTTGGGGCCCGCCTTTACACAGGTAGCTATTAAATATAAAGGCGACCCGGGCGCGCCTGACCGTTTGGCTAAAAAGATCGTATCGGGCGGCTCTGGTAACTGGGGCGATGCAATGATGCCGGCCCACCCAACACTTGCGGATGGCGACGCAAAAGCGATAGTAGCTTATATTTTAAGCCTGGCTTATCCGCATGCTGCCAAATCATTACCTGTTGCGGGTACTTATACCACAAGTGTACCAGAAGGTTCAAACCCTGACGGCAGCTTTATACTACGCGCTGCTTATACAGACAGAGGCAATAAAACCGTTGGCCCGCAAACAGGCGAACAAGTGTTGATTTTACGCGCGCCTATTTTGCCTGTAGCTAAAGCCACCGAAGCGCACGATATAGCCTTTAACCGCGACAGCACCATTACCACCGTTAAGGCTGACGGTGCCTGGTTAAAGTTTAACAAAGTTGATCTTACCGATATTAAACAGATGGAGTTTATTGGCCCCGGCAGAAATAATGCCGCGAATGGCACCATTGAAGTGCATAAAGGCTCGCCTCAAGGTAACATCATAGGTACATTTAGTGGTAGTTTCGCATCCAAAAACATTATGGTTGTGTTGTTGGGAACACTCGGAATAAACGACCTATATATTGTTTTTAACGGAACCCCGTTACGCCTGAGCGCGATTAAGTTTAGCAATGGCGAATAATTATCAATTTGATCATTAAATGATCATAATTTTTAGGCTTTGGTAGGAAAAATGCCGGTTTGTCACCATTTTGATACACAAACAGGTGTTTAAGGTAACATCTTAGGTACATTTAGCGGATTTTTTTCATTGGAGAATTATTAAGGGTATATTGTGAGAACATTAGGTATAAGCAACCTATATGTTGTTTTAACAGAACCCCGTTACACCTAAACGGGCGATTAACTCTTAACATTTACACGCATGAAAAACCGCAGAGACTTCTTGAAAAACATGGGCGCATTAACCGTTGGTTCGGTATTATTGTCGTCCTATAAGTACGCCCCAAAAAGGATTACAAACGCAGGTATACAGTTGTACACTTTCCGCCAGGAAATGCTGGCAGACCCCAAGGGTACCTTAAAAATAATTGCTGATCTGGGTATTAAACAGATAGAATCGGCAGCAAGTGCTAAAGGTTTGTTTTATGGTTTAACTCCAACCGAAATGAAACAAACCTGCAAGGACCTTGGCCTTACCTTGCGCAGCGCCCATTGCGGTATTGATGCCAACTGGCAAAAAACCATTGATCAGGCGGCAGAATCGGGACAAGAGTATTTAGTTTGTTCTACCATCCCTTATGCAGGCGCTACAGTAGCCAACTACCAACGCATAGCCGAACGTTTTAACCTAGCCGGCGAAGAATGTAAAAAGGCGGGTATAAAATTTGGTTACCATAACCACGATTACGAGTTTAAAGAAGATGGCGGCCTTGTATTATATGATGTATTACTGGTAAATACCGATCCCGAATTGGTATCAATGGAAATGGACCTGGGCTGGGTAGTTGCCGCCGGAAAAGATCCTTTTAAATATTTTAAAGATTACGAAGGCCGTTTCCCGCTATGGCATTTAAAAGACATGAAGGGTAAAAACAGCGTAGAGTTTGGTAAAGGCACCCTTGATATTACCGGCCTGCTTAAACAGAGTAAAGAGGCAGGTATGAAATATTTCTTTATTGAGCAGGAGGAGTATCCGGCAGGATCGCCTTTAGCAAGTATGAGAATAAATATGGAATATCTTAATAAGCTAGACGTTTAGTTTTACATAGCCACACTATGCCCGGGGCGTGGGTCCTCGGGCAATATTTCCATCTCGGGGAATTCAATATATTCTGCATACCATTGTATGGCACCTACCACATCCAGGGCATCCTCGGCAGAGATGTCAATAGTTTCAAAAGCATATAGTTTATTATTGGCGTAACCAAACAGCTGTATTTCGTTTGCGTTGGGCTCAAACCTGTCCTCATTAAGACAATGCACCCTTATTTTCAAGCTGGTGTCTCTTGAATGAATGATGTCTCTGCAGGGATTATTTGGGTCGGTTGCTAATAGATATACATTGTACTCCATGTTTTTTAAACAACACTTATCGTGTATAGTTTCAGGTTTTTATTTATTGGGTGATAATTTTATGGTTGTTTGTGAACGCGTTAACTAAAGATCTGCCATTACTTATAAAACAACCTCAATGGGACAATTTGTGCAAAACATACCCTGATTGGGGAACTTATTTCTTTATCAGCAATTCCCCAATCCTATTAAAACACTGCTTTTTAGCCGTGTGTAACGCCCGCGTTACAATTGGCATTTCTTTTGTCTATGTGGTGATAACCCCCCCAAAAGGGTTGTTTTCATAGGTAGATGTAGGGCCGAAGCACTGCGAGAGTTTTTCGGCCCTTTTT
>DHIR01000041.1:11895-12297 GCA_002403905.1 Mucilaginibacter sp. UBA4741 | reverse complement strand
TGCGAGAGTTTTTCGGCCCTTTTTAAACCCTTCGGGAAAACTTAAAAACGAAATTTGCCCCTTATTAAATACTATATATAATGAAACAGGCCGCCCATAAAAAGGCGGTCTGTTTGTTTATCGGCTATTTCATAATCATTTGTTTCGCTTTTTCTAACAATTCATCCTTGCCCGCTTTAACTCCTGCTATGGTGGGGCGCATTACATAATTAATATTAACACCCGCACCCTGTGCATTGGTACCATCAGGGTAGTAAACTCCTATGCCGCTTTCGTATGTATAAAACCAGGGTAGTGTTAAACCTACTATATTGCCATCGGCACCGGCTGTGGTACTGCCAATTACTGTTACGTTGGGCGCTGTTTGAAAGGCCATGGTAACATACTCTGCATTACTTTGTG
>DHIR01000041.1:0-11716 GCA_002403905.1 Mucilaginibacter sp. UBA4741 | reverse complement strand
AACATACTCTGCATTACTTTGTGTTTTAGCATTTACTATCACCACAACTTTGCCTTTAAAATAATCTTTAGTGCGGCTACCCACTACGCCGCCATTCGAATACACAAATAGCCCTGGATGATTGGTAAACGTATGCGTAAACTTTACAAACATGGCCGAATCTGGTTTGATAAAGTTTCCAAAGCGCGTTATCATATCTGCCGATGGGTAACAGCGCAGGTCAACAATAATACCTTTGGTGTTTGCAAACAGTTTTTTTAAGCCGTCATAATCAGCATCCTTATAATTGCCCGGAAATACATAACCAATTTGTTTGTTGATTAAATAATAGCCCGGTTTAGAGAAATCGCTACCCCAGTCGGCTTTATAAAAATCTATAGCATATAAGCCGGTTGCGCGTTGCGTAATAGCTATAGACCTGTTAGCTCTGGTCAACCTGATTTTAAATATCGAATCTTTAGCTCTTAAAAGATAAGTGCCCGGCATATCACGCAACGCGGCATCTTTATTTGATGCGGATGAATAAGGCAGATATTGTTTTACCAGCTGGCTTACGGTTACTCCGTTAATTACGGTTATAATATCGCCGGGCTTAAAATTCCGTTTAACACCCAGCGTATCTTTATAATAGCCGCAAACCACCAGTTTATTCTCAATAAACTGCGCTTTTACAGGCAGTCGGTATTTACCTAAGTTATCATCATATAATGAGCTACCACTCAAAAAGGCATGCGTATCATGGGTGGCCGAGATCAACCTAACCATGGTTTTTACATAAGCCAGCTTGGTATCAGCGTTAATAAATTGGGGTATATATGCGGCCAGTTTACTATTCCAGCCACCCGGCATAATGTTACGGTTGGGTGAAAAATATTGGATCATATTCCAATAACGATATAAGCCCAGCAACCGGTAACCAGCATCTGGCGATGCTATATTTTCGTAAGATCTTTCATGTTTCATCGCCGGGATGATTCCCTGGTCGTTACCCGCTGCTACATAATAATTATCCATATTATTGCTGTTAGCAAGGATGTATTTTAATTTGGCGGTTAATGCCGGGGCAAACACCTTATTGTTAAACAGGCTGCCATAATCGGGCCTAAAGGCGATATCTTTTATGGAGGAGATTGGTTTGCAATCGGAACATTTATCCACTTTACCTAAACCATCTATCCATTTTTCAAACGTGGCGGATAATTGCTGATTGGTGCGGCAATTTAAAACTTTAGGCATGATCCTAAAAAGTTCAGCATCCCAATTATAATCGCCCTTCGCTATAGCTGGGTGATGATATTTTAGAAAGCCCCATAATTGTCCAAGTAACGCCAGGCGATCAATATTTTGTGGCGTAACTCCAATAGATTTTATCCCTGATGATTTTGAAAAGGCGGTATCCTTTAAAGCCGCGTATTTAGGGGTTGCGCTTAGCGGTGCTTTATCTATCGGCACATCATCTAAATAAAAACGTACACTATCCAGCCATATTTTACCGCTGCCTGCTAACAATACGCCTGCATTTATAGTAACCGCTTCGCCTTCATCATAAGGCACTTGCACCATATATTCTTTCCAGTCGTTGGTTCCTTTAATGCCTTCTTTTTCCATATTATAAAACGATAATATATGCTGGTCCTCGCCATCAACGCGCAACCATAATCCTGCCCAGCCATCAGTAACGTTTTCTGTTTTTATAGTCCCTACCAGCATTAAGGTCTTACCATGCAACCGTGTTTTAATAGGGAAGTTAATTGCACCATAAGATCCCTTGCCATTACCGCGCGTAAGTGATAGTGAATACTTTCCCTGGAATTTGACAACGCTATCCAGTTTAACCTCGTAGTGGTTTTGTCCACCGAACGTTAGATCCCAACCTACCGGTAAGTGGTTGCTGTCTAGCTCTTCCATATTGCCATTAAATTTTACCTGGGCCTTTAGCATAAGGCTTGAAAGAATAAGTATAACAAAGGCTGTGAAACGCATAACTATTTGATATAGGCTTAATTGAGTTTAAGCCAAAATAGCGTATTAAAAATATGTTCTGTTGGGTTTAACATATTTTAACTTGGCGAAACTGTTTTTATATTTAAACCGCTGCAACAACCACCGGCTCAACCATTTGCTTTTTGCACAACGCTTTTAGTTTTTCGCGGCGCAGGTAACGCCAGTGGAGCAGGCCAATTAATAATGCGGCAATGCCCTCACCCATTAGCGTGTCTGTTGTGCCAATCCATTTAGATATGGCGCCAACCAGCAAGCCACCCAATGGCTGCATCCCGAAGAAAGCCATCGCATAAAAACTAATTACACGGCCACGCATGTTTTGGGCAACGGTAGTTTGTATCAACGTATTACTCACCGTGATCTGCGACATCATACCAAAACCGGCTATAGTAACAAACAATAGCGCCAATGGGTAACTTTGCTCATGCGAGAATAATACCAACCCTGCGCCAAATACCAATGTGCTAATGAATAAGATCTTCTTTAAATTGGCTCCCGGCTTCTGCGATGCCAGGAATATAGCGCCGGAAAATGCACCCAGGCCAATAAAACTGTCTATAATGCCAAAGGTGGTAGCAGTGCCCTTAAAAACATCGCGGGCATAATAAGGTATAAGCGTGCTGAATGGCAGCACCAGCAAGCTAATTAATGCCAGCATAACCAATACAAATAAGATAGACGGCGTGCGTTTAATGTAGGATAGCCCTTCGCGCAATTCGCCAAATACATTTTTGGGGTGGGGTTTGTTTATATGTTTCGGCAAATGCATCATCAACAACGAACCTATAACAGCTATAAAACTTATGGTGTTGCCAACAAAACAGGCACCATCGCCCCAGGCTTCTAATATCAACCCCGCTATTGCCGGACCAATCAGTCGCGACAAATTAACCATTGACGAGTTTAGCGCCAGCGCGTTTGGCAGGTCATTCTTATCCTCAATCATTTCATAAACCAATGATTGACGGGCCGGGACATCAAATGCGTTAATAATACCCAGCATTACGGTTAGCGACAGGATCTCCCAAACCTCATAATGTTTTAATAATATTAAAACCGCCAGCAACCCCGCTTGTATCATGGAGGCTACTTGTGTGGTCAACAACACACGGTAACGGTTATAACGATCAGACACCACGCCGCCTATCAGCGAAAATAAAAATGATGGGAACTGGCTGGCGAATAGCGTTAACCCCAACATAAAAGTAGAATGTGTAAGCGTATAGATAACCCAGCTTACCGCGGTTTTTTGCATCCAGGTACCAATTAATGATACGGATTGCCCTATAAAGTATAACCGGTAGTTACGGCTCTTAAATGCTCTGAAAGTGTTGATGTTCATTAATGTCTCCTCTTATCCCCTCCCTAAAAAGGCGTTACTCAAAATCAACAATTTTGGTTAACGGTATTAATACTTGTTTTAATAATTCCTGTTCGTGCTCGCTGCAGGTTTGAGTTATGGCTTTGGCCAGCCATTGGTCGCGCTCGTTACGCATCTTCAGTAACACCCGCTCGCCGTCGATGGTTAGAGAGATGTGTACTTTTCGTTTATCTGTTTTGGATGCCGTACGTATAATATAACCCAACTCCAGCAAATGGTTCAATATGGTCGACATGGATTGATTGGTGATCTTTTCCATTGCCGCCAGTCCGCTAGGCAACATTGCTTTGTGTTGATACAGTAAAGAAAGGGTAGAGCGTTCAGTCAGCGACAATTGCTGCCCCGTTGCCGACTCTTTACGTAATTTCTTGATCAACCGGCCAACCACCGTGCGAAGGTCTGATACAAATTCAAGGTTCTTATTCATTATAGTAAGTCAAACTAATAAGTTTGTCTTACAAAGGTAGGGTAGATTCGCGGAGAGATTATCATATTTAAGTAAATAGTGGCTGATAATTAACAAATTATAAAAAATAAGTGAAACAGAACGAAACAAAACACTGACGAAATGCTACCACCAATAACTCCACTTATTTTATTCTACAATAAATGTTCTACGTTCCCATTTATCATTGAAGAATGCGGCATTTTTGATCAATCCGGGGTGCACGCTGTCTGGCGGTGTATTCAGATCAATAATGGCCCAATCAGGTAACATGGGTATTTGCTTGGAATTATTGAGATAGGCATCCTCCCTGAAAGTAAAGCCGCTATTTAACACAACGTAATGTTCCTGGTTCAGTGGATTGGGGTAGATCATCGCCAGCCCGTAGTTTTTAGTTGGATACACGGTACCCTTAGACAATATGATGTCGGTGTCGGTAAATTTTATAGGTAATTGGGCGTTTATTTTGGCGATAAACCTGTTGCTTCGGGCATCGCCAAAAGCAATTAAATTTGATTTCATATCTGCCTCGGTGATGTCCGTATCCATCTTCACAATCGCATCACCACGAAATTGTGTGCGCCACTGTTCAATAAAGCGGTTCATTTCGCTTTTGCTCCATTTATCGAATAAGGCACTCTTACTGGTGCCTGATGGTTTAACAACAATAAATGCTGACATAAACGCATCGTCTATTGGCCCTTGCAGATTATGTTTTTTAACCAGGCGACCGGGGTATAAAGGCCCCGGCGGCCCGGCAAGCCATTTTATGGTGTTGGTATGAAATCTTAGTGTGTCATCAGCAGAAGCTATTTTAACCTTGAAAACATTATCATCAATAGACACGATTGCCGTATCGCCTTTTTTGAACCGTTTCGGCATCTTGCTTAATACCAAACCAAACGCTGCAGCATTTCCACGATTTGTTCTAACAATTATTGAATCACCATGAATATACGCATCCACCCTTGCTGCCTCCCAATGGAAAAAAAGCTGGTCTATATACAACCAATACATGCTGTTATACTTCAAAGTATAGGTCGTAAAATGAATTTCTGAGGGTGATGGGTTCTTACCTTTTGCCTGCTCAATCGCCAGTAAACTATCCACCGTTTTGGCTGCTGCTTTGGTATAACCGTGGCCCATATTTAATCCCAAAATCCTATTAAGTACCAACCCTTCTTTTTTCATGGCAACTTCCATTACATCGGCGGCTTGTTGCTGCGGGTTCTTGTCGCCGTTGAAGGGGTATAGCGGCAGGTTTGATAGATTGCTGGCGTAATCTGTACAATCATATAATTGCCAAAGTTTTTGCTCGTACCAGGTTGGGTGCAATTTTTCGTGGCCAAATTTATCCATAAAATCAACCGTTTCAGAAAAGCCGGCACCGGGGTTTGCCGCCAGCCACATATCCGGGTAATGCACCGCGAAATGCCAGGCCGCCGCACCCCCCATAGAGAAGCCCCGATCAAACAAGCCATTATCATTTATCTTATATTTCTTTTTCACATCAGCCAATGCCTCCAGTACATCAACCTCGCCGGCAAATTTAAATGCGTTACAGTATCGCCCATAGGGGTAAAGCATAATCGTATTCTTCATGGCCGGCATGGAGCCGGTAAAGCCCTTACCTCCGGCAATAAAACTCACCTCGCCCAAAGTTTCTCCACGGCCATGAAACCATAGCGATAAATCAAACGCCGGCCCATCTGCCGAATAGTTATCGGGCACCGTAACCCCATAAGGCTGTACCGATCCGTCTATTTTAGAGATATACCCGCGCACAACTTCACCTTTCTGTGTAGTCCAGGGTGCTTTTTTATCGCTCAACTCTTTTGCTCTTGATAAACCTTCCTGTAATAGTTTTTTGCCGGATGATATATCCCGTGCAGAGAAAAACTCGTTGTATTTTAAGGCATAATCAACCGCTTTGTAATAGATCATTACATCGGGCAGCAATCCTGTTATAAACGGGTCCTGCTTTTGTTTTAGGGTTTCTATATTTTTACCCAGCTCGCGCAGGTAGGTGCCTAACTCCTCTCGGTCGTTGTCGCCTAGTTCAATGCCATCGGGTGGCATCTTTTTTACTTTAGTTAGAGCTATTTGTTGTGAAAATACTGAGTTACAGCATGCTACAAACGCAAGTAAATAGGTAAGAAAGGGGTTCATAGTAATTGGTTTATACAATAAAAGTAAACATCTTGTTGTAATTTGCTATTTATAGGCTCTTTATTTTTGCTTAACTTAGCTTATATGTTTAATTTTTCATAACATATAATTTACCGTGCTTTTTGCAGTTTAAAGATTTAATAGCAGTATTTTAGTAACGAAATATGCATTCGACCGAAAATTATGACGTACTAATAGCCAAGATCAATACTTTTATTAAAAAGTATTATCTAAACAACCTGCTGCGCGGGCTGATATTTCTGGGCGCGGGTTTATTTTCGGCGTATGTGGTTATTACGCTGAGCGAGTATTTCGGCAATTTCAATTCGTTTTTTCGCGGGGTGCTTTTTTATGGTTTCATCCTGCTTAACCTGGGATTGATCGGCTGGCTGATTATCCCATCGCTTTTAGCTTATCTAAAACTGGGCCATACCATAACCCATGATGAGGCCGCCGAAATTATAGGCAAACATTTTAGCGATGTTAATGATAAGCTGTTAAACACCCTTCAGCTTAAAAAATTAGCGGGAGAGGATGTGCGCCATCGCGCTTTAATAGAAGCCAGCATCGACCAAAAAATTGAGAATTTAAAGCCGGTACGTTTTCCATCGGCAGTAAACATAAAAGACAATACCAAATATTTAAAGTGGATATTAACGCCAGTAGCAGTAATAATTATTATTGGTTTAGCCGCTCCCTCCATCTTAACGGAAAGCACCAAAAAGATAATACGCCATAACGAATACTTCGCGCCTGTTGCGCCATTTCAATTTGTGGTGCTAAACGAAACCTTGAACGCCGTACAAGGCGAGGATTTAAAACTTGACCTAAAATTGCTGGGCAACCAGCTTCCGGCTGATGTTTATGTGGAAACAGCCAATAACACTTTTAAATTAGACAAAGAGAATATAAGTAAGTTCCACTACCTGTTTACCAATCTGCAACAAAACACAACGTTCAGGCTGGTGGGCAATGGTTTTACCTCTAAGCCTTATGAAATTAAGGTTAACCTGCGCCCATCGTTATTACATTTTGATGTCGAGTTGCAATATCCAGCTTATCTGCATAAAAAAAATGAAATGCTGGCCAATGCCGGCGATTTGACCATCCCGGCCGGTACAACGGTTAAATGGTTGTTCCATACCCAAAACGCTACGGCGCTATCGTTCGAAATGAATGAGCAATTGCATGGTTTAAGCCCGGTAAGTGCCGATCTGTTTGAGCATACCGAGCGGGTTAACAAGCCATCTATTTATAAGCTAAACCCACAAAATGCTTTTGTAAAACAAAGCGATTCGGCATCATACCGTATCAATACCATTGCTGATGAACCGCCATCTATTAATGTGGATGAAAAACCCGATTCGGTTAGCCGCCAGGCATTTTATTTTAATGGAAAGATCCAGGACGATCATGGTTTTTCGTCATTAACGTTCCATTATAAAATAGGCACTCCGGGCGATAAGGGTAACGAAATTATCAAATCGGTTAAAGCTGATTTGAACCTTTCATTAGCTGATTTCTTTTATTTCTGGAACCTTAAAGAATTGGGTATAAAACCTGGCGACCAGGTAACGTACTTTTTCGAGGTGGCCGATAATGACAATGTAAATGGCCCCAAGAAAGCGCGCAGCACCGAGCGCACCCTGCACATGCCCGATGAAAACCAGCTGCGCGATGAATTAAACGCAGGAACAACAGGTGTAAAACAAAAAATGCAATCGGCTATTAAGCTAGCCGACCAGATAGAGCGCGACTCGAAAAAACTGGATCAACTTTTATTGAATAAAAACACACTATCATTCGACGAAAAGAAACAGGTAGAGGATCTGTTGCAAAAAAGGAAAGAGTTGGATGACCTGGTAAAACAAATACAGGACGAAAACAAAAAGAACTTATATAACCGCCGAGAAAACGATCAGCAAAGCAAAGAATTGCAGGAAGAGCAAAAGCAAATTGAGAATCTGCTTAATAATGTTCTCGACCCAAAAACAAAAGAATTGCTGCAACGTTTACAACAATTAATGCAGCAAGAGCAAAAGGATGGTACGCGTAATGAATTGTCTAAAATGCAGATGGACAATAAATCATTAAAGAAAGAGCTTGACCGTATGCTGGAGTTATATAAGAAACTGGAGTTTGATCAAAAGCTAAATCAAAACATTAACCAGTTAAAAAAACTGGCCGACAAACAACAGAAACTGGCCGAGGAAACGAAGCAAGCTGATAATCAACAAAAACCAAACGACCCGCAAAAGCCGGGTGATAATAACAAACAAGCTGACAATCAGCAAAAACAGGCTGACGATAAAAAAGCCGGAGACAACAATAAACAGGACGATAAGCAGCAAAAACCTGGTGATGATAAAAAATCCGATAAAGACCAAGCTGACCGGTTACAACAGCAACAGCAAAACTTAAACAAGGAGTTTGAGGATATTAAAAAATCTTTAAAAGAGCTGGATAACGCCGAAAACAAGCAGGATTTTAAAAATCCGCAGAAAGAAGAAAACAGCATTCAGGATAAAATGCAGGAAAGCTCTGACCATTTAGCTAAAAACAACAAACAAAAAGCATCCGAGTCGCAACAGCAATCGGCGCAGCAAATGCAGCAAATGGCTCAAAAGATGGAGGAGGACCAGCAAGAAGAAGAGGCCAAACAAATTGAGGTTGATGCGCGGCAACTGCGCGAGTTGTTGAAAAGTTTGGTTAATAGCTCTTTTAGCCAGGAAAAGGTGATGGAGTCGTTAAGAAGCATTAGCCCGTCTGACCCAAACTATGTTACTTTGGCGCAAACGCAAAAAAACATAAAAGATAATTTAAAAACCGCCGAGGATAGTTTATTTTCGCTGAGTAAACGCATCCCGCAGATACAATCAACCGTAAACCGAGAAATAAGCACCATTAATACACAAATAGATAATTCATTAGAAAGCCTGGGCGAGCGCAGAACCGCGGAAGCAAACCGTAGCCAGCAATATGCCATGACGTCAATGAACAACCTGGCTTTGATGCTGGCCGACGCGTTGTCGCAATTGCAAAATAAAATGAGTTCAAAAAGCGGCAAGGGTAAAGGTAAGCAGATGTCGGTGTCGCAATTAAGGCAGATGGAAGAAAAACTAAGCCAAAACATGCAGAAAATGCGCGACCAGATGCAAAAAGACGGCAACAAGCCACAACCGGGTCAGCAGGGCAAGCAAGGGCAACAGGGCCAAAACGGGCAGGGTAGTGGCCAAAGCGAGCAGCTGGCAAAAATGGCCCGCGAGCAGCAAATGATACGGCAGGCGTTACAGGATTTGAACAACGAGCAAAGCAAAGATGGCGGCGCCGGTGTTAAGGATGCGGATAAAATATCCCAACAAATGGAACAAACTGAAAAGGATATCGTAAACAGGAAGATAACAGATGATGCGCTGAAGAGGCAGAAGGAAATACACGTACGTTTATTAGAGGCCGAAAAGGCAGAGCAGGAAAGAGAACAAGATAAGCAACGAGAAAGCCATGTGGGAAAAGATATGCCGCCTGGCTACATAAAAGCACTACAAGACTACCAGCAAGTAAAAGAAAAACAGATTGAACAAATTAAAACCGTGCCCCCGGCCCTTAATTTGTATTACAAGCAAAAAATAAAATCGTATTTTGACCAACTTAATGCCAAATAATATGGAGCAGGCACCTATTCAAGTTACAGACTTATATACATTACAACTACCATCAAACCGGGAGAGCATAACTTTATTGGAAAATTTAATAGAGGAAATTGCTGATAAATACCATGTGGCTGATGATATTTTTGCCAATATGATGACTTGCCTTAATGAAGTTGTTACCAATGCTATTGTCCATGGTAATAAATTAGACCCTAATAAAATTGTTATTGTAAATGTTGAGGTTGATGCCAAACGCGCTACCTGGACCGTGACAGATGAAGGTGAAGGCTTTGATTATAATCATCTGCCCGATCCAACAACCGAAGAGAACCTGGAGAACTTAGCCGGACGTGGCGTTTTTATAATTAAACACCTTGCAGACCAATGCGTATTTAACACCAAAGGCAACGAGGTTGAACTTCTATTTAAATTATAATGCCCGCTATCCATTTTTTTGAAGAAGATTTAACCTACAAGCTAAAAAACAAACTAAAAGTACGGCAATGGATAACCGATACCATTATTGCCGAGGGCTTTAAACTGCAAGAGCTTACCTATGTTTTTTGTTCGGACGTTTATTTGCTGCAGATCAATCAGCAGTATTTGGATCATGACACCTATACGGATATCATCACCTTTGACAACTCGAAGTACGAGGGCGAAATAACCGGCGATATTTTTATTTCTATCCCCCGTATACAAGAAAACGCGACCTTGTTTAAAGTATCAGAAACCGATGAGTTGCACCGTGTAATAATACATGGCGCCCTGCATTTACTGGGCTATAAAGATAAAACGCCGTTGGATAACAAAAAAATGACACAAAAAGAAGATCAGTATTTGGCTAAACGAAATTTTATTAGCTAATTTTACTTATTGATATTCAAACACGTAACCAATTTTTAACAACATGAAAATATTAACATTTTTTTTCGCACTACTTTTTGTAAGTGCACCAGCTTCGGTTTATGATTTTAAACTGAAGACCATTGAAGGCAAAGATTTTTCTTTAGCCAAGTACAAAGGCAAAAAAATATTGGTGGTTAATACCGCTTCAAAATGCGGCTTTACTAAGCAATACTCTGATTTACAAAAACTATCAGAACTTTACAAAGACAAGTTAGTTGTAGTGGGTTTCCCTGCAAATAACTTTGGCGGACAAGAGCCGGGCACAGACCAGGACATTAAAACATTCTGCCATGACAATTTCTCGGTTACTTTCCCAATGAGTGGTAAGGTAAGTGTTAAGGGTGACGACATTGCGCCTTTATTTAAATACTTAACCGAAACCGAAAACCCTGATTTTACAGGAGAGATAAAATGGAACTTTGAGAAATTTTTGTTGGACGAGAACGGTAAATTAATACATCGCTTCCGTTCAAAGGTTACACCAATGGACCCTGCTATTACAAGCAACTTGTAATAGTGCATAACTCATAAACAAAAAAGCCACCTCAGGTGGCTTTTTTGTTTATTCTAATTTTATACTAACTGATTGCTATACATTTTTTGTTTGCCTTAATTTTAAAGCGCTTTATCCTTTACCTTTTTAATCGAATCTTGCTTGGCTTTGGCGGCTTTCTTTTTCTTATTAAAGAATCCCTTTAGTAAGAAATTGCTTTGCGCCGCTTTTAAATCTTCATTTAATGTGCTTGTTGTTTTATGGACATTTTGCATAGTGCTTTTTGCCTGGGTTACTGTTTTTTCCATGTCACGAGCCATTTTATCATTATTTAATAAGCGGCCGATGCTGCCCTTGCCACTATTTACTTTGGCAACTATTTGCGACAAGCCGTCAATAAGTGTCCCCGCATTATCGGCCATTTTGGTAAACTTGGCTATGATCTTATCCACATCAACCGGGTTAACAGAGCCTATTTTATCGCCATTATTCACCATGGCGGTAGTATTAGCGCCGCCCGGCATTAATGCCACCAGTTTATCGCCCATTAAACCATCGCTGCCAATACTCATCCTGGCATCTTTTTTAACGAATTTTTTTACATCGTCATTAATGCTAAGTACCACTTGCACGGATGTATCATTAATAATATTGATATCATTAAC
>DHIR01000091.1:976-8977 GCA_002403905.1 Mucilaginibacter sp. UBA4741 | reverse complement strand
TTCTTCCATACCGCCCCTGAACATGTATAACATTAACCAGGCAACTTCCTGGCTTATAACTTGTTCTGTTTTTAAGGCAAACTCCTGCAAAGTATTTCCATCCTGATCAGTTATTTTAGTAACCAACAATGGGTCTATTTTTTGACCTTTATTAAGGAATGTACTATAAGCACGCACCATTTCATAAACCGATACATCATTTGATCCCAGCGAAACAGACGGAACGGCCTTTAAAGGACTTTCGATACCGCATTTATACGCGTACTCAACAATTTTATCCCACCCAACCTTTTCAGTTAGCTGGGCGGTGATTGAGTTTACAGATTTACCCATTGCCCAGCGTAATGACATTTCCTGGTAGCTGAATTTAAAGTCGGCATTGTTTGGTGCCCAAACCTGCTCTTTGCCACCATCGCTATATTTAATAGAAACGGGTTGGTCTGTAAATTTATCGCAAGGAGTGAAGCCATTATCCAAAGCAGTTAAATAAGCAAAAGGTTTAAAAGTGGAACCGGCTTGCCTTTTCGATTGGTTTACGTGATCGTAATTAAAGTATTTATGATTGATACCACCCACCCAAACTTTTATTTTTCCGGATGATGGTTCAATGGTCATCATACCGGTATTTAAAATGCGTGCATAGTATTTAATAGAATCAACACTCGAAAACGTGGTGTCTTTTTCGCCTTTCCAGGTAAAGACCTTCATCCGTTTAGATTTTTCAAAGTATTGATTTATCTGGGTAGTATCGCCATGATACTTTGCCGATAATAGCTTATAAATAGGTAAGTGCTGTTCTGCTTTTTGCAGGAAATCTACGATTTCCTTGCCTTTCGAGTCCCGCCATGGATTTTTAGTGCCCCATATATTATCAAGGTGCTTTTGCAGCATTTTCATTTTTTCGGCCACGGCTTCTTCGGCATATTGTTGCAGGCGAGAATCTATTGTAGTATAGATCTTTAAACCATCTTCATAAAGATCATAATCATTATCCTTACACCATTTTTTAAGCCAGCGTTCTACCGCTTCACGGATATACGAATCGCCATGCGAATCATTTTCTACATAGCTTAAATTTAAGCCTATCGGCATTTTGGTATAAGTGTCATAATCAGCCTTATTTAAATAGCCGTATTTCTCCATTTGGCTTAACACGGTATTCCTGCGTTCCAACGCACGGTCTGGATTGTTTATTGGATTATAGGTTGATGTTGCCTTCAACATGCCTATCAGCGTTGCGGCTTCGGCAGGGGTAACAGCATCAGGTGTTTTATCAAAGAATTTTAGGGTGGCGGTCTTTATACCAAATGAGTTATTACCAAACGGAACGGTATTTAAATAAAGGGTTAAGATCTCTCGCTTGTTATAAACGTGCTCAATTTTGTAGGCGGTTAACCATTCTTTACATTTAGAAACCAGCGTACGCACCAACGGGATATGCCTTAACAAACCTTGCGATTTTCTTTTACGGGTTGAATATAGATTTTTTGCCAACTGCTGTGTAATGGTACTGCCGCCGCGTTTATCGCCTTTGGCGGTTGAAAGTACACTGGTAAAAAACGAATAAAAATCAACCCCGCCATGCTTGTAAAAACGCACATCTTCGGTAGCTACCAACGCGTTTACTATACTGGGCGATATCTCTTTATATTCAACAGGCGAGCGGTTTTCGCGATAATATTCGCCAATCAGTTTACCATCAGCAGTATATACCTGCGAGCCGACCGACATGCTTGGGCTTTTAATATCCTGCATATCAGGTGTATAGCCAAACAGCCAAAGAAAATTTAATTCAACGGCACAGAAAAATATGATTATAGCGTAGATAAATATGACGAAGTATCTCAGGTATTGGTTTTTTATACGTCTGAACATGCGGTAAAGATGTAAAATTATGGCTCAAAATCATAGCCGGTTTATAATTATGTAACAACGAAAAATTAACAGTTAAATTTTAGGGAGATGAAGGATGGAAATGCAAAGAATTGCGTCTTTACTTTTTGCTTGCTTTTGCAAATTTATTAAATGCTAAGGCCTTGTTTATCCAACTGTCAAATTCTTTTTTTGTTTTCATGGCTTCTGTACTTACAAATACAAAATCTTTCAGAGCTTTACCATTGCGGATCATCCCTCGAACACCGTTTAATTCCAATGCATCTTTATATTCAGGGCCAATGCGGCAAAGCATTTCATCGGCACTAGCGCAAACACACATTTTGTCATCTAGCATAAAGCAAATGCCGCGAAACATTTTCTTTTCTTCCACATTTGTCAGACCATGTTCTGCCAGAGCCTCCCTTATTTTATCTGCAAGTTCTTCGTTATAAGCCATTTTTAAAATTGTATTGTGGTTATTAAACTTGATTTGCCGTTTTTAACAGCAATAGCCTTTATGATTAGTTTGGATGATACCGGTATTGGTTTAGAATATAAAGTTGATGATGTAGTAGGAGCAGACCCATCTGTGGTATAATAAAAGGTATTAGGCTCTATATCATTACTTCTGATCTCGACCCGTGTTGGCGGAGCAAATGTTTTTAAAGTAACTATAGTTGGATTTGGTACAATGAGGTTATCAGTAATACTTGAGGTTGATTTCTCCAGATCCTGCATAAATATTTTATTAGCCAGTCGGCCGGTATAAACTTCAAATTCGCCGCCGTTGGCTATATCACTATAATTGATATAAAGTTTATTGTAGGCCTTCTTATCCAGGTTCATTCCCTGTAAATAGATGTTGTTACGTGCTATTGATGAACCTGAATTTAGGATAGTAAATTTCTTACCATTCTCCAAGTTGATAACCGCTTTTTCAAACTGTGGTAAACCTATCTGGAACTGCTGCTGGCCGGGAGCTATATTATATATTCCTAAAGAACTCATTACATACCAGGCCGACATTTGGCCGCAATCGTCATTGCCAGAAAGGCCATCGGGTTTATTGCTGTATTGCTCACTTAATATCTTGCTGATAAAAAACTGTGTTTTATCAGCATCGTCAGTAAAATTAAACAAGTAGGCCATGTGATGGCTTGGCTCGTTGCCATGCGCATACTGGCCAATCAGCCCGGTTATGTCTGATGTTTCTTTGCCTGTTAGCGGCGCGTTTGTAGTAAAAAGCTCGTCCAGCCTTGCCGCAAATTGCGTTTTGCCACCCATGCGGTTCATTAAACCACTAACATCCTGCGGCACCAGGAAGGTATATTGCCAGGCATTACCCTCTACATAATTATCATTAACATCGGTAGGGTTAAATGGCATAAACCAGTTGCCCTTAACCTGAGCCTGCATAAAGCCATTTTCTTTATTATGTACGTTTTTCCAGTACTGCGCACGTTTAATGTATTCGGCATAATCAACAGGCTTGTTCAGCATTTTAGCCATCTGGGCAATGCACCAGTCATCATAAGCATATTCTAAAGTTTTTGATACCGATTCCTTATCATCATCAGCCAAAACCAACCCATGTGTTCTGTATGAGCGTAAACCAAACTGGTCGCGGTTTACTGATGCCTTCATGGCATCCAGCGCATTTTCAGCATTAAAATCTCTTATACCTTTTGCATAGGCATCAACTATTACAGGGATAGAGTGGTTACCTATCATACAGTAGGTTTCATTTGATGCCAATGACCATATAGGTAGTAATCCCTGTTGGTCATAAATAGCCAGGAAACTCTTTATGAAATCAAGCGTACGTTTTTTATCTATTAAAGTAAGCAGCGGATGCTCGGCCCTGAAAGTATCCCATAAAGAAAATACGGTATAATAGTCAAATCCATCGGTAGTATGAATTTTTTGATCCATACCGCGATATTGACCGTCAATATCACTATAAATATTTGGAGATAGCATGCTGTGATACAATGCAGTATAAAATATGGTTCGCTTTATTTTGCCATAGTCAACAGCAGGGGTCTTTTTACTCGATGGGTGCCTATTACCATAAGTCATTGCCTCTGCAGATTGTTGTTGCTCTCGCTGTCCAGTCGGTGCGCCGCCCTCAACTTCTATTTTTGACAGGGCATTTATCCAGCTTGTCTTTGCTGCTTTCTGAACTCTTTTAAAATCGAAATCAGGGATCTCAGCGTTCAGGTTCTTTAATGCCCCTTCTGCGCTTACAGCAGATATCCCCACTTTTGATATTACTTCGCCGGGATTATTAAATTGGATATACAGTTTGATGTTCTTACCCTCGGCTTTTTTTAAACCGTCTTGCAATTGATCATTAACAGCTATGCCATAAGTTTTAAATGGTTTTGAAAATTTGGCATAGAAGTACACATGCTGATCATTTGCCCAGCTTCTTGATTCACGATACCCACAGATCTCATGGTCGTTAATGATCTCTACCCATGAACTTAAAACTTGGTCGCGGTGTTGCAGATCAATAATAATATTTGCCTGTTGTGTTGATGGGTAATTATAACGGTGCATGCCTGCCCGGGTTGTAGCGGTTAACTCTACGCCAATATTATATTTATCCAATTGGGTTTTATAATAACCCGGCGATGCCGATTCGTTTTTCTTTTTAAAAGGCGAGCTATAATCGGTGTTTTTAAACTGAGGATCGCCGGTAGTAGGCATAAACAGGATATCGCAATAATCGGCAATGCCCGTACCGCTTAAATGGGTATGCGAAAAACCGTAAACAACAGAATCGGTATAATGATAGCCCGAGCAGCCGTCCCATCCCTCTAAACGGGTATCAGGGCTAAGTTGTACCATACCAAAAGGCACAACCGCCCCAGGGTAGGTATGGCCGTGGCCGCCTGTACCGATAAACGGATCGACATAAGGGGTATAATCTTTTTTCTTTTGGGCAGATACCGACAGGCTTAAAGCCATTACAGACAAAAGTAAAATACGGGAGATCTTTATCACTTTACGCAAGATATTATTTTGATCCGCAAATTAATAAAGTAAACAGATTTATAAGTAACCGAAGTAATTAAATAAGGTTAAAATCATCCGCATCCTTTAAAAAAGGTAAAAGGCGGCGTGTTTTAATAACTTCGTCTGCTATGATAGAGAAGGTGTAAACATCTTCTTCATCGCGCTTGTAATAAACCACGTTACCATTGGGGTCGATACAGGTAGAGTCGCCGGAGTGATAAACCTCATTGCCATCATGCCCAACGCGGTTAACACCAATAACATAGCTTTGATTTTCGACAGCGCGTGCAGGTATTAACATGCGCCAGTGTAAAGCCCGGCGCTCTGGCCAGTTGGCTACAATTAATAACAGATCGTAAGCCTCGTCAACATTACGCATCCATACCGGGAAACGAAGATCATAACATATCATTGGGCAAATTTTCCACCCTTTTAATTCAACAATCAGTTTTTTCGTTCCCGCAGTATAGGTGTCATTTTCTTTGCCTAAAGCAAACAAATGGCGTTTATCATAATAATTACACTTGCCATCGGGCAGCATCCATATTAGCCGGTTGTAGTATTTGTCCTTTTGTTTTATAATCAAGCTGCCCGTTACTACACATTCATATTTCTGGGCTATTTTATGCATCCATTGCATAGTTTTGCCACCCATTGGTTCAGCAAGTTCTTCGACATTCATGGTGAAGCCGGTATTAAACATTTCCGGCAGAATAATCAGATCGGTTTTCTCTCGTATTCCCGATAATCTTAATCCTATGTTTTGCAGGTTCTGGTCTATTTTCTCCCAAAACAAATATCCTTGAAACACAGTGATCTTTAAATTTTTCATAGCAGTTGGGTTCGGCTTAACTAATACGTAATTATTTTCATCAAAGTTTAAAATCTATCAATCTATTAACGGCATCATCCAAAGTTTCTTGCCTTTTGGCAAAACAAAATCGTAATACCTTGTGATCTGTACCTTGTGTATAAAAAACAGAAGTTGGTATACAGGCAACCCCGGCTTCTTTTGTTAATCGCAAAGCAAAATCAGTATCGGCTTCATTAGCGTTAGTTAAGTGCCCATATCTAACAGATTGAAAATAAGAACCATATGAAGGTAATAATTCAAATTTAGTTTCTGCTAATCCTTTTCTAAAATGATCACGCTTTTCCTGGAAAAAGGCAGGCAGATTTAAGTAGATATTCTCATCTTTTAAATACTCAGCTATAGCTTGTTGCATTGCCGAGTTTACGCTGAACACCAAAAACTGATGCACTTTTCTAAACTCCTGCATTAAATAAGCAGGAGCGAGGCAGTAGCCTATTTTCCAGCCGGTGGCATGCAATAGTTTACCAAACGATGCAACTATAAAGCTGCGTTGTTGCAGCTCGGTATAGCGGGCCATGCTATGATGAATTTCACCATCATATATTAAATGCTCGTAAACCTCATCGCTCAATATTAGTATATCCTGGTCTTTTACTATAGCGCTTAACTCGTCAATATCCTCCTGGTGCAAAATGGTAGCTGTAGGGTTATGCGGCGAATTAAGTATGATCAACTTTGTACGGTTATTGATCAGTTTTTTCACCATGGTCCAATCAATGCGGTAATTGTTGCCGGGCTCAAGCTCTAACGACTTTACAACGCCGCCCGCCAGTTTTATTGCCGGTGCATAACAATCAAAAGCAGGCTCGAATACAATAACCTCGTCATTAGGATTTATAACAGCAGTAATAGCGGTAAATATAGCTTGCGTGCCACCGGCGGTAACAGTTATTTCCGTATCGGGATCATAGTCGGCACCATATAGTTTTTTGGTTTTATAGGCTATCTCATCGCGCAAAGCTTTTACGCCTGCCATTGGGGCGTATTGGTTGTGCCCATCTTTCATGGCTTTGTTAACCAGCTCAATTAATTCGGGCGAGCAATTATAATCAGGGAAACCTTGTGATAAGTTTATAGCACCAACCTCTGCCGACAGGGCAGACATGGTGGTAAAAATGGTAGTGCCTACTTGTGGTAGTTTAGATACAATAGATGTCATGTTCGGCTAAATTAACTAAAAACTAATAGAGTGTAACCTTTTGCCTTTCAGCTTTTACCTTTCGCCTCATTTATATAACTTAGTAAAATGAAAAAATATCTACCGCTTATACTGCTAAGCGTTTTTATAGCCGCCTGCCAATCGCCTAAAAGTAACAATGGGCCTGTAGTTGGTTTTGTTGATGCTTTTGAAGATGCTACAATAGCCCAGGCCCGGACCGGTTTTACCGATGCTTTAAAGAAAAATGGTTTTAGCGAAGAGCAAAAAACGGTTCAAATAGAATACCGTAATGCCCAGGGTGATATACCCACCTTAAGCCAGATAGTCAATTATTTTGTATCAGAAAATGTCGACCTGTTGGCTACCTGTACCACCTTATCATCAGTTACAGCGGTACAAAAAACTAAAACCATTCCTATTTTCGAGATGGTAGCGCCAACGCCCGAACGGATGAAGGTATTGGATGCTAAAGGCAAAGCACCGGCTAATTTATTTGGCGCGGTTGAGGATTTGCAATATATTGATACCTCATTTTCTATCATCCCTAAACTATTAAAGCCCAAAGGCGCTAAGTTGGTTATCGGCATGATCTATAACCAGGCCGAACCGCAATCGGCAGATGCCATGGAGCGTATTAAAGCATTGGCTGATAAATTGAATGTTACGTTAATAGCCTTACCACTAAATTCATCGGCCGATGCACAGTTAGTTACCCAGGCGCTTTTAAGTAAACACATAGATGCCTTTTTTGCCAACCCGGATAACACCGTATTTGCATCGTTTGAAACTATATTGAAAAACTGTAACCAGGCCAATGTGCCCATATTTACCAGCGAAGCCGGTTTAGTGCAGCGTGGTGCGGTAGCCGCTTTTGGTGCCGATATTTACCAATGGGGATACCAGGCCGGCGAACAAGCCGCCCAATATCTTAAAACCTATAAAACGGATGGTTTAAAGCCAGAGATGGTAAAAATCAGGAAACGAGTTTATAACCCGGCAGCGGTTAAAAAATATAATGTCGCCATACCTTCAAATTTTGAAGCTGTAAAATAATGGATTTTTACCTCACCGC
>DHIR01000091.1:514-754 GCA_002403905.1 Mucilaginibacter sp. UBA4741 | reverse complement strand
AATAATGGATTTTTACCTCACCGCGCTACTGCAAGGGCTTTGTTTTTCGGGTATTGCATTGGGTATTTACATATCCATGAAGATATTTAACATCCCCGATATTACTACCGACGGCAGCTATACACTAGGCGGTGTTGTAACCGCTATTTTGCTTACCCGCCACTTGCCCGGTTATTTAATTTTACCGGCTGTGATATTTGCAGGAGGCATTGCGGGTGCTATAACAGGGCTTATTCATAC
>DHIR01000091.1:0-184 GCA_002403905.1 Mucilaginibacter sp. UBA4741 | reverse complement strand
TACTGGCAGGTATATTGGTAATGACCGCTTTATACTCGGTTAATTTAACTTTGATGGGGCGGTCTAATTTACCGTTGATAGGTACATCATCTATATTCACATTGTTACAAATTTTGAGCAATCCTAATCAAAATACCTTCTGGATATTGTCGTTATTTGTGCTGGTAATTACTTTGCTGATAGG
>DHIR01000175.1 GCA_002403905.1 Mucilaginibacter sp. UBA4741 | reverse complement strand
TCTCTACATCATGGTAATCATTTAACGGCGTAGCCCGCTTGAACGCCAATTAAAAAACAAATAATATCGTGAAAAATCCTAAAAATCAACGGTTCAGACAATGGTCGTTATTATGGGCAAAATAAGTGTATAAAAATTGGTGAAATTCGGTGATATATGGTGATAACTAGCAGCTACCGGTGTACAAAATTGGGCCATACGCAGCGCGTAAAAGCTGTTAAACCCAAGGGATATACATCAAAATCCGGTATTTATGGTGACACCATTCCGTCAGTAAACCGTTGCTGAAAAAATTACTTATAAGTCAGTAAAAGTGTACCAAATTGTATCATGAAACCGGATTAAGAAAATTAACTATTTTATTATCAATCAATTACAAAAACAGGTATACCAAAGTGTATCATGCAGAGACACACGCGCGTGGTACACTCGCGCGGTGTCAAACAGCGTTAATTCTGCGTGTGCAAAGCCCTATATGGCCTATATTGCTATGATCTCTTTCTTCGCTTCCATATCATAATAACAGCCCCTAAACCGTTAAAAGTTTAACCGATCAAATAAAAGATCGATATTTGACACATGACGGTAAGTATTTTAGGCTGCGGATGGTATGGATTAGAACTGGCGAAATCGCTTGTCAACAAGTGGGTAAAAGTTAAAGGCTCGACCACAACCACCGATAAACTAAGTCAGCTTGCCGCAAGCGGAATTGAGCCTTACCTGATCGACCTGTCCCCCACCAACGAGATCACTGACCCCTCTTTTTTTGAATGCGATGTACTCTGGATCAGCATCCCCCCAAAAGCAAGATCCGGGAACGGTGCCGAATACCTGCTAAAGATCGAACGCCTGGTATCCCTCATCAAAACCAACAATATCAAACAAGTTGTACTAATAAGCTCGACCGGTGTTTATGGTGATAGCAATACCGAAGTTACCGAACTTGACAATCCTAACCCGGATAGTGAATCGGGCAAGGTATTATTAGCCGCCGAAGAGCTACTAAAAGAGCAAACGGCATTTACCACAACCATTATCCGCTTTGCCGGCCTTATTGGCCCCGGCCGTGAGCCGGGCAGGTTCTTTGCAGGTAAAACCGATGTGCCTAATGGCGAAGCACCGGTTAACTTAATTCACCTTACTGATTGTATTGGCATTAGCAACGCCATATTGGATAAACAGGCATTTGGGTATACCTATAATGCCGTTTCGCCATCGCACCCTACCCGCGCTAATTTCTATACGCAAGCAGCCGTTGCAGCCGGGTTAGAGCCTCCGCACTTTATTGAGGAGAAGGAGAATTGGAAGCTGGTATCGAGTGTGAATGTGAGTGAAGTATTAGGTTATGAATACCAAGTTATGATTTAACTAGCGATGGGTTTAAAACCCATCGCTAGTTAAATTGACTGTTACTCTACCCCTTTAACATTCATCTTCAACATATAAACGCATTTAGAAGCGGTTATAAATAGTATGTCCCGGTTCTTTCCACCGAAAACAACGTTGCCTGTCCACTTATCCGTATTCGGGATACTGCCTATCTTTTTACCTTCGGGACTGTAAATAGTTACTCCCCGGCCGGTTATGTATATATTCCCCTTCTCATCCAATGTCATCCCGTCCGATCCCTGGTTAAACACAAGCGTTTTTTCGCTTAGGGTAGCGTCTTTATTGATAGTATATCGATATGTTTTTTGACCACCCAGATCAGATACATAAAGGAATTTACCATCAGGCGTACCAACAATACCGTTAGGCTGGCGCATATCGCCCACTACTTTTATTGGCGTTTTAGCTCCCTTAGGTAAGTAATAAACATGCTCGCCGTCCAGTTCTTTTTTCTTACGTGTCCAGTAATCGCGTTGGTAGTAAGGGTCAGTCATGTAGATGCCGCCTTTCTTGTCTATCCAAACATCATTAGGGCCGTTCATTTGTTTGCCTTCCAGATCCGTCATCAAAACGGTAACCTCTCCTTTCGGGCTGATAGACCATAGCTCACCTTTATTATCGGCACAGGTAACCAGGTTACCTTTTTTATCAAAATAAGTACCGTTAGAGCGGCCGGCCTTATCTAAAAAAACAGATAGCTTACCGGTTTCAACCTCATACTTCCAGATCTTATCATTAGGCTGATCGGTAAAAAACACATCCCCATTTTTTGCAACCGAGCAGCCCTCGGTAAAAGCAAACTGGTTAGATATCAACGTTGGTTTTGTTAGCGTATCAAATAAAGTATGTTGGGCAGCTGCGGTCATAGCTATAAATGTTAATGCAGATAGAGTAATTAATTTTTTTATAGATGTCATATTATTCAGTTATTGTTGCTTCTTTATATAATCCAAAATCACTGAGCGCAATGCTAACCGGCGCGCTGGTTATCCTTAATCTCACTTTGGTTGTGGTTACATCATCCTTTAAACGTATCAACCTGTTGCCACCAATACTTGTTGCTGTAGCTACTTCCTCCCATTTATCGTTTAACCAGGCATCAACAGCAATGGCATCAACACGCTGGCCCAGCTTAATGTTTTCGCGCAGGCGTATTACATTAAAAGTTTTTGGTTGATGCAGATCAAGCGTTAATTCAGGAGTTGTAACTTTATCATCCGTGGCCCAATAGCTGTAACGGTCGTTATCCAATAACATGGCAGGGCCGTATTTCAGTTTGTTTTTCCCGCGGATATTGCTGGCAGTAAGCGTTGCGCCCTTTGCCAGGTTAACATTAAAGGTTTCTTTTAAGATAGTTCCAAACGCTGCCAATGCTTTAACATCACCATCAGCAAGTAAACCTAATCTATTTGGAGATAACCCCAAGTCGAGGCAAGCGCCATGGCCTACACTATTATAATATAGCTTCAGCAACGCTGCGGGTGATCTTACTTTATCATCCTGATCTGCATGATAAAACCATCCCGGGCGTATAGATACATCGCACTCGGCAGGCATCCAGAATTTACCATCACGATGCCCTTCTACTCCTTCCTTATCCAACACAAAACCATTACCCGGCGCTTTACCGGCTTCGGGAGCATGTGGTGTATAAGTTGCCCAACTAGTTTCGCCAGCCATACCGCGCTCATTGCCAACCCATCTTACATCGGGGCCAACATCGCCAAATATAACCGCGTTGGGTTGCAACTTGCGGGCTATGCCCCACGTCTCGTCCCAACCGTAATAGGTAGAGCGATCAATCGTTCTTTTCTCTTTAGCGCCGCCATAGTATCCATCGCCACCATTAGCGCCATCATGCCATACTATGAACAACGGGCCATAATTACTGTATAATTCCTGCAATTGCTTGCGGTAAACATCAGTAACATATTCAGGCTTGCCATATAGCGGGCTATTCCTATCCCACGGCGAGCAATACACGCCCATTTTCATACCCAGTTTATCACAGGCTTCGCGATATTCTCTTACAATATCACCCTTACCGTTTTTATAGGGGCTTTTTGAAATGTTGTGCTCGGTGGTTTTGGTGGGCCACATACAAAAACCATCATGGTGCTTGGCTACAACAACAATCCCTTTTAATCCACCGGCTTTAGCCGCGCCAACAATTTGCATGGCGCTAAACTGTGTCGGGTTCATTATCGCTGGGTCTTCATCGCCAAAACCCCACTCCTTATTGGTATAAGTATCGGGCCCAAAGTGTATGATACCATACATTTCTGTTTCCTGCCATTTTACTTGCCCATAGGTTGGCAAAGGGCCATAAGGTTTTGGTGCAGACTGGCTAACGGCCAAAAGGCTTGTACCGCAAAATAAAACAGTGATTAATAACTTGTTCATGAATGGTTATAATATTGGTTTGGCTAATGTAAAAGTTTTTGCAATAGGTTAGTTGGATAATGATAATTTATTTTGCTAATTTTGTTAGCATGAAGCGTTCGGGAAGTGCTGATTTGCCATTACATTACGGTTACGTACCGCAATGGTTGGCCGAAAGAATGGCAAAGTTGGGTTTGGCTGTTGTTGAAACTATAGTATTAGACTATGGCAAGGACGAAGTGTTGCGCCGTTTAAGTGATCCGTTTTGGTTCCAGAGCCTTGGGGCAGTTATGGGGATGGATTGGCATTCGTCGGGCATTACTACTTCTGTAATGGGTGCGTTAAAACGCGCTATTAATCCGCATAGTAAAGAGCTGGGTATTTATATATGTGGTGGCAAGGGCAAATACTCTAAACAAACGCCTGATGAATTGATGCGGATAAGTGATCGCACAGGCCTTGATGGCAATTACCTGGTTAAATGTAGTAAGCTAAGCGCTAAGGTTGATAATACTGCTATACAGGACGGTTTCCAGCTATACACCCACAATTTTATTTTAAGCGATAGTGGTAAATGGAGTGTGGTACAGCAAGGCATGAGCGATGCATCAAGGACTGCCCGGCGTTATCATTGGCATTCTGATTCGCTGACTTCATTTGTTGATGATCCGCATACTTCTATCTACGGAAAAAATAATGGCTTTATATTAAATATGGCCGATAGCCTGGCAGCGCCATCAAGAGCGGGTGTAATGCAAATAGCAAATGAGAACCCGGATAAAATGCTAAAAGAGATTGGCAAGCTGGTAATGCCCTCTCATCATGATGTTCGCGCCGAAAATGTTGACCTTAAAAGATTAGGTTCTGTACTTTGGCTGACACATGAAAAACGGCCCGAAGATTTTGAAGAATTATTATTGTTAAAGGGATTAGGGCCGCGCACATTGCAATCGTTAACTTTAGTAAGCGAGGTTATACATGGCACTCCATCACGATTTAAAGATCCGGCTCGTTTTTCATTCGCGCATGGCGGTAAAGATGGGCACCCCTTCCCTGTACCTACTAAAGTTTACGATGAAACCATCGGCACTCTGCAAACAGCCATACATAAAGCTAAATTAGGTAATAACGAAAAAAATGAAGCTATAAAAAGGTTAACTCAAATAGCGCAAAGGGCCGAACAGGATTTTATCCCCAATGCTAATTTTGATGAGGTGGTTGAGGAAGAAAGAAACAATTCCTGGAAATATGGCGGGCGCACCGTATTTGGCAAAGCTCAACCACCAAAACAGCAACAATTAAAGTTATTTTAATGTCGCGCAAATTAAATTTGCCGAATCTAAATGCATTTTTAAAACCGGCAACGCTCTCCGTGCGAAGTTTTGTATCGCATCAATCCTGTCATGAGTGGCGGCAGTATATAACTTCACCGAATTTTGATGCTCTGTTACCATCATTTGTATATAAGCCTTATCAAATGCATTCCCTGATAAGCTTGTAATATTAGCTATCATTTTTTGATGTACTATACTAACAGAATCCCCGCCTCTCACTCTATTATTAATAGCTATTTGCTCCAATGCATCGTTAGTGGTATCATGAGCCATTATCATTGTTTTGGCAAAACTTAAAATATGGGGATTTTTTGAATTAGTCTCAGCAATTTCTGATGCCTTTATTTCGGTTTGACCGGCTTCCAATCCTTGTTGAATAAAGGAAACGCTGCCCTCATCAATCATTTCATTATAGTTTTTGGCGTGTTTGCTATCCTTACATGATGAAATAAAAAACAATACCATCACCATGGATAGGAAGCAGATTAACTTTTTCATTTTAAAGCCGTTGAGGTTACATTGGTATAAACAAATATAACCTTAACTAGTTTAAAATATTTAATTAATAGTAGAAATATTTAAAACAGGTAGAGACGCAATACCTTGCGTCTCTGATGATTGTAGTATGAGACGCAAAGTATTGCGTCTTTACATTGATTGGGGTTATGCCAAATTACGCCCGGCATTAACAATACCGTACACGGTTCTGATAACCAGTTTATCGTAAATCTCAATTAACTCTTTATCGGTAGTATTATTCATGCCGTTTAAAGCGTAATGCTGCATAATAACTAATGGCAATACAATCTTCTCGCGGATACCTATAGAACGACGGTCAACCGGCGAATCCTCCATAAGTATTTCCGTATTGGTTAATTCCAACAACAGCGATTTAGTCAGTTCAAACTCATCCTTTAATTGTTTCCAGAATGCGCCAAATTTCTCGTCCTTCTCCAAATAAGCGGTAATTCTGAAATCAGATTTAGACATGGACATGATACAGTTATCCAGCATTGTTTTAAAAAATCCCGATGTATTGTAAAGCTGCTCTACCTGGGCCCAGTTACCTTCATCCTTCATTTTCTTTAACGCCGTACCTACCCCATAAAATCCCGGAATACTTTGTTTTAACTGGCTCCATGATGTTACAAAACTTATGGCACGCAGATCTTCCAATTTTAACGGCGCATCTGCATTACGCTTGGTTGGCCTGCTGCTTATGTTAATTTTTGATAATAGTTTTAACGGGCTAAATTTCTCCAGGTATTCTACAAATAATGGATGCTGGCGCAGGCTTAAAAACAATTCGTGACTGGCATCGGCCATGTCGGTTATCAATGCTTTTTGCTGAACACTTAGCAGGTCATTACTATCCGGGTTTAAAGCTGATATTACACCAGCATTAATTAACTGCTCCATGTTAAAACGGGCTGTTTCAATTGACCCATATTGCGAGCTTACCGTTTGCCCCTGTATGGTTAATTGAATATGTTCGTTAGCTATCTCTTTACCCATTGATGCATAAAAACGGTGAGTTTTACCACCGCCACGCGCCGGTGGGCCTCCACGACCATCAAAAAATGCCAGGTCAATATCATATTTACGAGCCATGGCAGTAAGTTCTACTTTGGCTTTATAGATAGACCAGTTGGCCATTAAATAACCACCATCTTTAGTACTGTCAGAGAATCCCAGCATTATACTTTGCGCATTACCGCGTTTCTTTAAATGTGCTGCATAAAACGGATGGGTGTATAATTTTTCCATTACATCTGCAGCAATTTTTAAATCGTTAACTGTTTCAAATAATGGCATAAAATCAACCGTAAGGCTTTCTGCTTTCCAGCCACTCCATAAAAACAGGTCTATCAGTTGTAAAATGTCTGATGCCTGCTGGCAGTTGCTGATAATAAAACGCTGACAAGCCTTTTCGCCATTAGTATGCTGGATGTGTTTCATCAGCATAATGGTGTTCAACGTATCCTTAGTCATATCATCCGCGTCTTCAGGGCATAAAAAGTTAAGCTCATTAAAAGTGACAGCAGCTAACTTTTTATTTTCGCTTAGCTCATCGTAGTTCACAGGCAAGCCGGTCGCTATGCCTTTATCGGTACAATAGTTAAATACATTACGTAAAATGCGGCTATCCTGCCTTATATCCAGCGTAGCAAAGAAACAGCCGAATAAGCGTACTTTGCGGATCAGATCCTCAACTATATTAACAAATAAACTATCGTGGCTCGTTATTAAGGTTTCGCGTACAGCGCCTAACAGTTCTAATAATTCGACCTGTAGGTCCTTAGCGTTATGCTGATGTTTGTTAAAGGCATTTTCATAAAGCATGGCTTCCAAAGCAGCCATCGTTTTTTCTATGCCCCTAAAAGTGATCCTGCGTTTTAACACCCTAAAATCACGGTAGTAACAGCGGAAGATGATCTGCCTTAACAAACAGGCCACATCATAGGTGGTTTTAGTATTAACGTTAGGGTTACCATCACGGTCGCCACCCGGCCAAAAGCCTAATTCTAATAATTGGTTTTTACGATTTTCATCAATATCAAACTCTTCTTCTAATTTTGATTGGATACCTGATATAGCATGGTAAAAAGTGTTTTCTAAAAACCAAACCAAACTTACAGCCTCATCAACCGGTGTTGGCGCTTTTTTATTGAAGAACGGTGTTTTACCTAATTGCTGTAATAAAACGTCGATACTGTTGATATCGTTAGTCTTTAATGCTTCAATTAAATCGGTCATTATACCCAATACCGTACCCGGATAAAATTGGGTTGGGTGTGCGGTAAGTACCAATCGTAATGAAAAATCTTTTAGCTTTTCACTAATGTCCTGGCGCACATTGTCGCTGGTTGCGGCAGCTTGCAGTAAACCTGTTAAGGTACCTACCTCATCGGCGCGGCCAATTTTACTGAACGACGAATCTTCAATCGCATCAAACAAAACCACCTGGCGCTCAATATATTGTATAAAACGAAACATGCGGTTAAGCTGTTCGCGGTGGTCGATATCCGGTACGTATTTTTGAAAAAACGATTTGATTATTTCGATTGGCGATTCTTCTTTTATAGCCCCCTTATCGCAATGCGAACTAAAAAAAGGTAATAGTATACCAATTTCTTTAACCTGGTAAAATGGCAGCGTTAGGAATAAGCTGTTATATAACTCAAAACGGGTAACAACCTCGTTATGGAAAGCTGTTTCTCTTTGGCTGAGTTTTAAGGTTGAGGGCATAAATTAAATCAGATAAATAAGTGTAAAAAAGCGGCTTGGTGACAATAATCAGTAAATCGGTGTGAATTTAAACTAAAATCATTAAAATTTATATAATTATTAAAAAAAATACACATTGACACTAATATTGATTATAAAAAACCCATTCGGATAGAATTTTTATAAATTCATATATCAGCCTTTTTTCCGAGATTTGTCAGGTGGTAATTCAAACTAAAGAGATAAAAAGTTTCTTTTTCAGCCAGTATTTTTCTGATGGCTTGCGCATATCGTTAGGTATTCTAATGCCGGCGTTAGTACTGTTGCAATTTAACCAGTTTGATTTAGGCATAACCCTTTCATTAGGAGCGCTTTGCATTTGCGTTATTGATAATCCCGGCCCGGTAGTACATAAGCGCAACGGTATGGCCATAGGTAATTTATGCGTGTTTATAGTAGCGGTTATTACAGGCTTTGCCCGTTTAAATGTTTATACATTGGGTTTAGAAGTTACGATATTTTCTTTCTTGTTTTCCATGTTCATTGTTTATGGTAATCGTGCCGCATCAGTTGGTACTGCGGCCTTGCTGATCATGATATTTATAATGGACAGGGAAATGAAGCCTGATGAAGTGCTAAGCTACAGCGCGATAATTTTAGCAGGCGGTATTTGGTATATGTTGTTTAGCCTGCTATTTTTTGGCATTCGCCCCTATCGCGCCGCACAGCAAGCTTTGGGTGAGAACGTAGCCGACGTTGTTAAATTCCTGCGGATAAAAGCCGATTTCTACCTACCCGAAACCGATATTGACGATAATTACCATAAGCTGGTATCGCAGCAGATACATGTAAGCCAGCACCAGGATGCAGTACGCGAACTGCTTTTTAAAAGTCGTGTTATGGCCCGCGAGAGCACCAATGCCAGCCGCATACTGGTACTGACGTTTGTTGATTTGGTGGATATGTTTGAGCAGATCATGGCTACTCATTATGATTATACCCAAATACACGAAAAGTTTAAGGATACCGGCATTTTACCCGATATAGGGCAACTAGTGCACCAAATGGCTAACGAGCTGGAGAATATTGGCTTTGCCATATTATCTAACACACGCTACAAGCATATGGTTAATTTTAACCCGGCTTTAGAGCAGCTTAAATTACAAATTGATACAATAGGTAACGCCAACGAAACTAGTAACCTGGTACTTAAAAAAATACTGATCAACCTGCGCGATCTGAATAAAGAGATAGAGAACATTTTTAACTACTATAACTCAAACTCATCAAAAATATTGATAGAGAATACTAACGAAGTAGAGTACTCCAAATTTGTAACCCACCAGGATTACGAGCCGCATGTTTTTTTCGATAACTTCTCGTTAGATTCTGCCACATTTAAGCACGCCCTAAGGGTATGCTTAGTTTGTTTGGTTGGATTTACAGTAGCCAAAGCATTTGCATTGGGCCACCATAGTTATTGGGTATTGCTAACCATTATTGTAATATTAAAGCCCGGCTTTAGCTTATCTAAACAGCGCAACTATCAGCGTTTAACTGGTACCATAGCAGGTGGTATTATTGGTATTATCATTCTTTTGTTTATCCCTAACACCAACGTACAGTTTACTTTTATGCTAGTATTTATGTTGGGCGCTTATAGTTTCCAAAGGCTTAATTATGTGGTAAGTGTTGTTTTTATGACCCCATACGTGCTTATCCTGTTTAAGTTTTTGGGGATAGGCCATTTGGATATTGTGGAAGAACGTGTGATAGATACCGCAATAGGATCAAGCATTGCGTTTATCGCCAGCTATCTAATTTTCCCAACATGGGAGTTTGAACAGATTAAACAAAGCCTGTCTGATGTGATCTATGGCAACGTTAATTATTTGGTAAAGATCGCTAAAACCATTACCGGCAAAACGGTTACTACTACCGAGTATAAGCTGGCTAGGAAAGATGTTTACGTAAAGTCGGCCAACTTATCTGCCGCTTTCGAGCGGATGACATCCGAGCCTAAAAGCAAACAGCGCAATATTAAAGACATCCATAAGTTTGTGGTGCTTAATCATATCCTATCGTCCTACACCGCTACAGTAGCATCAGAAATTACGGTAAAGGGTATGCACAAAGCCAGCCCTGATACTTTAAAACTATTAAAGAAAAGCATAGCCGTACTAAACGAAACCAGCAAAAAGCTAGGCGGCGAACGCATAGAATTTACCGGAGAAAAAGCCGAGCCAACAGAAGAAATTACCCCCACCGTAACCGATAACCTGCTTAAAGAGCAACTGGATTTTATTAGTAAGATAAGCAATGATATTGCTAAGATTACGGATGGGATTGTGAAAGCTCCGTAACCAATTTACCTACTCACTCCGCTCCTATTTTTATAGGTTATGTACGCATCGCGCAAAGTCACTTTTAATTAATATATCATATCCTTCAAGGCGGTCCATATCCGGTCGCTTATTGCCAGCATGCCTTTATCAGATGGGTGGACCTGTATAGCGATACTTGGAGATAAGCCAAAGGCAAAATTACTTTGATCTGTCTGTAAATAAGACAGCGAAATAAAGTTAGAGTATTTGTTCATCACCGTATTAGGTAAATCTCTAAAAAGAAATATAGAACCCACTGCCAGTATTTTAATCTGGGGATTAGTTGATTTAAAGTAGTTTAACAGGTCAACGTATCGTTTTTCAAACAGATCGGCATCCGAGTTCCTTGTTACACTTTCACCCATTCGTATTATCAAAATGTCGGGTTTGGCATCGCGGAATGTTCTTAAGTTGGCGTCAATATCGTAGGTATCAAAGTTAAATTCAAATTCACCTATATTTTTAATAGTTACAGTGGTTGAATCATTTGCCAATTTAAGACGAGCAGTCAATAAATGCACATAATCTTTATCTTCTGCGCTTGCAGCCATTCCCCAATTACCATACCACAAGATATCCGGGTTTGCAGGCGCATAGGTTACGCTATTACCTAATATAAGAACCTTATAAGCCCTGCCTGGAAGTATCGGGTCTGACTTAACTGCTTTTTTACAAGAGGTTAAGGCGGCAATTACAAACAGACTTAAGATAAAAGTCTTCATGGCATTTATTTTTAAAGTAGTTCCGTAGCCAAATTTGCCAACTCGCTCCGCTCCCCTTTTTGCAGGGT
>DHIR01000145.1 GCA_002403905.1 Mucilaginibacter sp. UBA4741 | reverse complement strand
ATGTTATTAAACGCCTTATTCTAACCAATTATTACATGCCGGGGGAAAGTATGCTAACATATTTTATCGGAATACCTGTTTATAAAAACATTTCTAAGGCTGTTTTCATCGGCTTGATATTTCTGTTTTTTGGTTATAATAGCTATGCCCAAAGTTTGGGCGATCCTATTATTCACATCACATTTGGATCTGGCGCTGCCCATAGTGCTCCGGCATTAGCTCCAGATTCAGGTACTACTACTTATCAGTACAGCAATGGTATATCACCGGAAGATGGTTTCTACGGCATTTTTAACTCCACCATTGGTTTAAACAAAGGCTGGGTTAAAACCCATGACCATACCGGCGACATTGATCCTAATACCCGCGATAGTATTGGTTATATGATGGTGGTAAATGCCAGTAGAGAGGCCGGACTTTTTTATACCCGTAGAGTTCCTGGTTTATGTGGTAATACCACTTATCAGTTTTCTGTTTTTGTGAAAAATATTTTAATAGGCCAGAATGGTATCTTGCCTAATATAAATTTTTCTATGGAAGGAGAAGATGGTAGTATTTTAGGTACATTAAATACTCACGATATCCCTGCAGATAGTACCTGGCATGAGTATAAATTAGTATTTAAAACTGTAGATGGACAGCCGGTTATTATAAAAATGGTAAACAATGCACCCGGAGGGGGAGGTAACGACTTGGCCATTGATGATATTATATTCAGGCCTTATGGTTCGCCGGTTGTAGCTGTTTTTAGCCAGCCGCCACCGGTTTTGCATCAAGGGGTTTCACAAAGTATATTTATAACCACCACCACTACACCCGACCCCGGTTTTTATCAAAAGTTGCAAATGTACTCCAATGGTATTTGGAAAGATTTGAATATAGGCGGCCCAAACAAGGCCTTTACTTTTAAAAGCCCTACAGAAGCGGGAGTGTATAATTACCGTATAGTATCCGGGTATAGAGATAATATTAATATACCGACCTGTATAACAGGGTCAAACCAGCTTACATTGGAGGTATTGGCGGTGCCTATAGCCGATTTTGCAGTGGCAGATACACTTTGCCAGGATTCGCCTACAATATTTAAAGACCTATCCTCGTTATCCGGCGGCACAATAAACTCCTGGGCCTGGAATTTTGGAGATGGACAAACATCCAACCAACAAAACCCACCCCATTTGTATGTTAACAGCGGCAATTATACGGTGAAACTAACTGTCGGCAATGGTATTTTAACCAAAGATACAACTAAGACCATCCACATCATTTCGCGCGTTAACACGGCGTTTAGTTTTTCTACACCTGATTGCGAAACACGGGCAATAACTTTTACAGATGCATCAGTAGCTTTAGAAGGGAACATCCTATCGCGCGTATGGGATTACGGGGATAGTACTACAGAAACGAAACCTAATAACTTACCCTTTCAGCACACTTTTGCCAAAGCAGGTAACTACCCTGTAAAATTAACAATAACTAATGATAAGGGTTGCGTTTACACGCTAACCAAAACGGTTGTTATACATCCACTGCCGGTGGTGAATTTTATTATACCGCCTACCTGTACAGAAGATTTTTCTAAATTCATAGACAGCACCACAATCGCCGATGGTACCAATCTTACTTATTTATGGAATTTTGGCGATGCTAATTCAAATGCGGGTAACCCCAATACATCAACGCAACAAAACCCGGTACACCGGTTTATTGTCGCGCAGAACTACCAGGTTACGCTTACGGTTACCTCAGTAAATGGGTGCCAGGTTACCAGAACCCAATCGTTTATGGTAAACGGGTCAAACCCAACGGCTGCCTATAATGTGCTAAACTCGGCAACTTTGTGCAGTAATAGAGAAGTGTTTTTCGTTAATCATTCGTACACCACACCCGGAAAGATCACCAAAATAAAATGGTATTTTGATAGCAGCGATACCACTGTACAGCTAACCGATAATAACCCTTATATCGGCAAGTTATACCGCCATAAATACCCTACGGTTAGTTTCCCCCAGGCGTCAAAAAATTATACGGTACGTATGATAGCTTATTCGGGCGGCAGATGCCCATCGGTACCACTTGATACAACTATTACCATACTTGCAACGCCCGCGTTAACGTTTACCCCGCCAGACTCTGTATGCCTTAATAATGGCCCTATACAACTTAATGCAACAGAGAGTACAGGCATAGCCGGGGCCGCAGTTTATTCGGGCCCGGGAGTGAGTGCTTCGGGTAAGTTTGACCCGGCTGTTGCGGGTATTGGCGATATAACTGTAAAATGCATTTTTACTGCAAGCGGGGCAGCTTGTGCCGATACACTAACACGTATTATTAATGTTAAGCCCATACCTACTGTAAATGGCGGTGGCGATGTAGCTATCCTGGCAGGAAATACAATTACTTTAAACGCTACAGTTATAGGTAATAACCTGACCTATTTATGGTCGCCGGCTACGGGTTTAAGCAATAGTACTATTTTGAACCCTACTGTTACACCAACCATAACTACTACCTATACACTAACCGTTACTAATGATTTTGGCTGTTCTGTAACTGATAAAGTTACCGTTAACGCATTGCAGCCACCTGTTATACCTAATGCGTTTACACCTAATGGTGACGGTATTAATGATCTTTGGGCAATTAAATACCTGGATACCTATACTGATTGCACGGTGGATGTGTTTAACCGTAATGGCCAAAAGGTATTTACTTCTGTTGGTTATACAACCGCTTGGGATGGTCGATCTAATGGTGGCAACTTGCCATTAGGGGTTTACTATTACTTAATCAACCCTAAACATGGCCGAAAAACGGTATCGGGATACGTTACTATTATACGGTAAAAAACAAAGCCGGGCTCAAATAAATGAACTCGGCTACCCATAATTAACATACTTAACTTTAACCGATATTAGGATCTTGGTTACCGAGACCAAATAAGTTAAGACACGATTGTTTACTCAAAGAAAGACAAGTAAAGCCATAATTTAAATACCTACTATTAGGTATTTAATTGTATGTGTTTATAGCAATATGTAATTTATGCAACCGATGTTTGCCCCTGAGGAGAGATCATCGTATCAATAAACTCGCCGATAGCTTTTAGTGTGTAAATATCCAAATAGTCTTCATTGCGCTGCATCCATTCGGTACCTATTTTATAAAGCATGGCTGCTTTTCCGTTTATCTTAACTTTCCACACACGCCAGTTTTTAAAATAGCCTCTAGTTATTTCAATCAATTGTGTGGTGCCATCGGCTAACTTCAATTTATAATTCATGTTGTGATGATTTAAATAATGAATAGTCCGTTTTTCTTCAAATGGTAGCGTTTAAGATTATCGACTTGTTTTATGTAAACATATACGTTGCAATGAACGCAATATTGTATTTTACTACGTTAAAATTAGGTTAAAAAAAGCAAAGAAACAATAAACCCCAATAAATGAATGAATTAAAAAAACAAACAGTTATTGGGGTTAGTTATTTAAGAAAATATTATTCCCTTATCCAGATATTTCTGTAGCTGATTGGCGCACTTTTATCGCCATGTGCCTGTAACCTAAGTGATGCCGGGCCATGCGCTACGTACACATGTTTAACGCCGGTAGATGTAGCACCTTCAATGGCAACATTGTTTTGCACCAACACGCCGTTAAAGAATATGGTAACGCGTCCGGGATTACTTACTGTGCCATCTGCATTAAATTCAGGAGCAGAATAAGCAATATCATACCTGTTCCACTCGCCGGCTTTTTTTGCGGGGTTTGCTAACGGGATAGACTCCCTGTATACGCTGCCGGCCATACCGTTAGTGTAGGTTTTGTTATCGTTGTTGTAGGTGTCTAATACCTGTATCTCATATTTACCTGATAAAAATATACCACTGTTACCTCTTGCTTGTCCGGTACCGGTAATATCAGCAGGGACTTTCCACTCGATATGTAACTGAAAACTGGTGAATTTCTTTTTAGTTTCGATATCGCCAACGGTTTTATCTACAGTTAAAATGTCGTTTGCAACGGTCCATTTGGCGGCTGACTGATCTTTACTAGTTACCCACTCGTCCAAGTTTTTGCCATCAAATAATATAATAGCGTCTGATGGTGCATTGGCGAAGGATTTACCCGGAGTTACCACATTGGGTACCGGTGTAAATATCTCGGCATTAGTTGGGTTTGCCGAGCTTAGGTTTGCTTGTTTAATAGTAGCCGATGTTGTTTGTCCGTAAGCTATGGGCGATAAAAATAACAACGCAGCTGTTAAAATTTGATTGTATTTCATGAAAATTAATTTTGATGGTGCTTTATAATTGTTTGCATCAAATCTATAAGATTTTCAATTACAATGAGAGGTGTTTTTTTATTTATAGCGTATATTTTACACTGTGACATGCCACATTTGTTAAGTTTATAGAATAAGGCATTTATAA
>DHIR01000190.1 GCA_002403905.1 Mucilaginibacter sp. UBA4741 | reverse complement strand
GCTTTTACCTTTGCCAATAAAAAATAAACACACCAAAGGTAAATGCTGAACGGCCTGGCGTGATTTTTTGCTGAATAGTTATTTACGAACGCCTTATGGGTGAATGAATGCAGTTAACCCGCGGCCATTGTGTACATCGCCGGTTATTTTATGCTCTGCAGGGAAAACTTTTATACCGCTCATGCCGGTATATCCATCCAGCTTTACTTTATAGTAATTGGGTTTGGCAATTTCATTAGCGTGGCTAAATTTTGCCGCGCGCTCATCCTCATCAACTACAAGCTTACCGGTTATCGGTATTAGCGGGAATACACAATAGTCATTTGTCCATGAGCTGCATTGGTGCGCCTGCTGGAAACCCCTGATATTATCTTTTTTGTATTGATATTTCCACCCATCGCCGTTTTTGCCGGTTTGCGGTGTCCAGGTATGCATGGCGTTTGGCAACGCAGTAGTTGGGCAAGTATTACCGCGTGTTAACTCGAATGCAGAATTAGTACCCTGTAGCGTGTTACATACTTTACCAGGTCTGGCCCTTGTGCAAATACCGTACTGGTAAATAACGTTAATAATATACCCAAATATTGTTTTTTCATAGATGTAGTTGTAGGATCGGCTTACTGTTTTATTAAGCTAATTACCTATTACCATTCTATCTTAACTTTTACACCATCAGAGCTGTTAGCAAAGCCAATATACAAAGTATTTGACGATGAGTCCCATGAGGTATTAGCATCGCTAATGGTTTTGCCGGCACTATCAGTAACCACTGTAGTTTTTGGTTTACCCGGTAATAATACACGCATACTGTTTAAAGTATTCACGGGGCTTTTTGCCGTAAATGAATAGCTGTTTGCAGTAGTTTGCTGATCACTAACACGCGATGCTGAAGCTAAAACTTTAGGTTGCTTTTTATTAGCCACACGGTCTACAGCATATAATAATGCCTGTGTACCGGGAGCGATTGATTTTTCGGCCAATACCGCTAGTTTGGGGTCGAATAGGTCAATAACAGGGCCCTTTACAACATAGGGTTTACTATCTTCAAACTCGTCCATTACAGATACAATGCTATACGGGCCGCGTTCCAGGTAAAAGCTATTTTTAAATGATAATTGTCCTGCTTTGGCAGCAACCTCATAAGCTTGCTTTACGGTATTCATAAAAGTAGCATCGCCATTTGCATCCATTACAAATTCTTTTGGATTTTGCTTAATTACGTAAACAGTGCCTTTACCTACCGCAAATTTTGTTTTGCTTTCAGACGGGGCAATGCCTAACAGTTTAAACAAATGCGCAGAAGGCGCCTTAAAGTTACTGCCTTTGGTATCCCACCATTCCATTACAGATTGATAAGGATCATCATCCCTGCCGGCATAGATCAACACGCCGCCGCCTTTTACCCAATCAGCAATATGCTGATGCACCTCGGCGTTAGTAGGCTTCATGTTAGAGTAGCTTACTATTAAAACCTTGGTGTCTTTTAAAGTTGGCGCAAAAGCCAAATTTTCCATGTGTACGGTTTGTACCGGTACACCACGCTTAATTAATGGCAAGGTTTGTCCGTAGAAATTAGAGAACTGAGGGTCTTCAAAACCGTTGTGAGTTGGAAAACGCTGAAACATTAATGAATTGCTCATTAACACACCTATGCCTTTTGGGCCGCTTATATTATTTGACGATACAGGCATATCATTTAAAGTATTGATCATTACCTGCATTTGGGTTGAATAAAATTTAGGTATCAATATGCTTGAATCTGTATTTGCTACTTTATATGGGTGGGTGTAAATACGCTCCGGCCACGGCATTACTTCATAATCGGCAACCATAGGGTATAACATTTCTGCTGTAAAGGTTGCCTGGTAATTTTGTTTATAATCAGACCAATCACGTGCCCTGTCTTCAATAGGGTCCGTTAAAAAAAACAATTTACGGCCTGTAGGCGCGGTCATTGATACCATGGAACCATACTCTAAGTAGGCATTTTCAAAAACACGCTCTTTTTTGTTGCCATTAAAAAATGTTGGCTCGCGCGAGGTACCTGTCCAAACCTGGGCTATATAGCCATCAATACCGGGTAACGATGCTAAGCTTGCTTCAGGACTTACAATTTTCCATGATGAATAGTTTACCAGCGAGTGTGTAGCTATGTAAACTTTAATGTTTTTTCCTTTGCTTTTGCCATAATCTTTGGCATAGCTTGATACCTGTTTTATAGCATCATAATATAGCTGGTATTTTAACTTGCTTGACAAGTAAGTGTTTTCGGGTGATGCATCCTGCGGTCTCCATGGGAAACCGTAAAACTTTCGCCACTCCTCTTTAAAAGGCACACTGTAACCCGCGCGTGCCCAAAACTCGGGCTCTTCTAAAAATATGGTGGTAATATCGGCATCAATAACTTTTTTCATTACGCCTACCTTCATGTAATCAATAAATGATTGCACGGGTACCACATACGGTGTTTGGCGGCCGTGCATAATCGAATCGCCTTTTTGATTAACCTGGGCAATATCCAAATGGCGTTTGCCATCAAATTTACCAAGGAAATAATCAGGGTACTGGCCCCAGGCAATACCGGTCATGAAAGCGGTTTGGTAACCGTGATCGCGCCATGATTGTACGCGCTGTTCAAACGTCATCCCGCCTCTGCGGTCATTAGCGCCATAAATTATAGCTACGTCTGACCGGACATCAATTTGCGGTATCCATGAGCTGCTTGTCTGGAAAGTTGTTTTTTGCCTCGGGTTTTCTGTTGCCGAGTTATATTTCTGCGAGAAGGCAGTGCATGACAACGCCATTATACTACAAAGTATTATAGATCTTTTCATTACTATAAATATTTAAATAAAGGAGGGCTTTCGCCCAGTCATGGTCGGAAGCCCTCCTTTATATTATGGAATAGCTATTGCTTTAGGCGCATTATAGTTGTACTGTTTTAAACCATAGCCTGTACGGGCACCCACGCGCAGGTAATAAGTTTGGCTTTTAGGTAAAGCAGTTTTGGTTGTAAAGGTAAGGGTTGTCCCTAACAAAGCTGTACCTGTAGTACCGGCATAAGTAACCTGGTTTGAGTAACGCGGATCGTAATTGTTATTACCATCATACTGGGTATCACTTATAAAAAGAAATATGTCAGTCACGTCAGACAAAAAGGCGGTTTGCGTAGTACCCCTGGTAACTTTAAACTGTACCGAAACTGTACCATCGGCATTTGTTACCGGGTTACCAACCCAGTCAATCCTTAAAAAAGGCTCAACATTAAAAGTAAGGTTAGCAGTACCTTTTAAAGTAATAGTTTGGCTTTTGTCTACTGTTGTAGCGCCGCTGGCATCAGTTTGTACCAATGGTACGAAAGCGCCTTCAACCGATACTTTATAAGTAGCGGCAAATACCTTGGTATTGTTAAAGGTACCATCTTGCTTACCTACAAAATAAAGCGGGGTTGGCGTAGCGCTCCAGCTTGTTTCTAACAATTTAACGCGTGTCCCGCCACTGCCTATCTCGGTTTGCACACCGGTACCCAAGCCTGCATCAAGCACAGTTCCCGTCAGCGTTTCGGCCGGAGCGGCATAATTATCAATTTTTTTACACGAGCTGCCGGCAAGTACCAGGCAAAGGGTGGTGCAATATAATATCCGTTTCATTTTATCTAAATTAATAACCTGGGTTTTGAATTAAGTTTGTACTTTTTGCTATAGCCGCTGTTGGTATAGTTTCATAATACCATCTTGGGTCGAAAGTATAGCGCCTGTTGCGTTCGTCGAAACGTGCATCAAAGAAGTACTTGTTAGCATCGGCAGAGAAGAATGGTAATAATGTTCTGTATAGTGTACCATTTTGCTCAACATCAGCTACTCTCCATCTTCTCATATCCCACCAGGTTTTGTTTTCAAAAGCAAGTTCTTTTCTTCTTTCTTTCCTGATATCGTTAACGCTGGTAAAGCCAAGCAATAATGGAGCTCCGGCTCTATCACGTATTTGGTTGATAATGGTCAGCGCGTCAGTACGATAATCAATAGTGGTTACACCAGCCGAATATAATTCGTAAGCAGCTTCTGCACGGTTTAACAATACTTCGGCATAACGCATTTCTATCCAGGTTTGGTCAGAACGGTTTTCCAATACTTCTGATGTCGGTTTATCAGGTACTAACCATTTTCTAACAGAGAACCCAGATATGGCACAAGTACCATCGCTACCAAATACACCACTTAAGCCGGCCGGGTTCATTTTTGTTCCATTAGGCAGCGTGTACGCGGTTTGCGTAGCAGTTGCCGATGTTACCAAATTTGTTGTTGGATAAGTAGCCGTTGATCCTACAGGAATAAGCGGGTTTATGCCACCTGCCGAGCTACCGGTATAAATACCACGGCGTATCTCAATGCTTTGGCTTTTAAAAATATCGCCCGGTAATATAACTGTGGCTCTTAACCTTGGCTCTGCATTTGCAAATATATCCATGGTATTGGTGTACAGAACATAATTACCGCTTGCATCAAGGTTTTTAATGGTACCATCTGCATTTTTTGGAAAACCATCATACATCTCTACCAGGTCAAGCGTTGGGTTAACCTCTGCCGAGTAACCGTTGGCACCAATTAACTGGCGCGGCACGTTATAAGCATCATAACCATGTACAGAATTTGGGTATTGATATTCTTTTACAAACACGTTTTCTGTGCTGGTTGCATCAAAAAATAAATTAACATAGTTAAGATATTGCGCATTGGGGTCGCCCGCCGCCCAGGTTTTTTTGTATAAGCTAAATTTACCATCAAGCAATTTAGCTGCATCATAAGCGGCCTGGAAATAGGCTGTTGCTTTTGTTGATGGTATACCGCACACCCTGTTACTTGTAGCAGGGTCAACCAATGTTGTGGTATTGTATTTTGCTATTGAACCTGCAAACAACATTGCCCTTGATTTAAAGCCTGCCGCAACATACTTTGTTGCACGGCCATGTTTGTTGGTTTCGGGCAGGTTTGTATAAGCATAATCCAGGTCGGTTGCTACAAAATCATAAACAGCCTGCTCTGATGCGCGCGGTATTTTCAATTCATTAATAGTTGCTACTACCTGGTCGATAGTTTCGCCGGGGGTAGTAAGCACCTTATCAACAAGCGGCACACCACCATAACGTTTTACTAAAGCAAAATAGGTAGCTCCGCGGATAAAGCGTGCTTCGCCCATCCAGTTAGCTATTTGCGCGGTGCTGTAGCTTTTTGAATAAGTAGGCAGCGTTTCTGTTAAATAGTTACACTCGCGGATAAGGCTATAAGCCGCACCCCAGTAGTTAAATGTTTCTTGTGTCGCGCTTGTTTGGTCACGGCTTAAAGCTTCGCCGCTTATAGCCGGAAACGGACTAATGATCCAGAAATAGTTTAAACCCCTGGTTGGCGAATACCTAAAATCTTCAATAGGTAATTCGCTGTAAATTCTTGCCATATAGGCTTCTATGCCACCCGAACTACCAAATACATCCGCATCCTGGATAATATTTTGCGGCGGGATGTTTAGTTTTTTACAAGATGCTCCCAGAACAATAACAAGTAAAATTATATACTTAAGTTTTTTCATGATTCTTTTTCGTTAAAATTTTACACTTACACCGTACGAAAACAACTTATCCAGCGGGTACAAATACCCATAGGTACTTGACGGGTGCTCCGGATCAAGATATTTCAGTTTGGTAAATGTTAGCATGTTATATCCATTTACAAATATCCTTGCGCTTTTTATGCCCAAATAGTTAACCAGTTTTTTAGGCAGGGTATAACCAAGCTCGGCGCTTTTAAGCCTTACGTAAGCGGCACTTTGGATATTGAACATAGAGTTTTGATCTGGTACAGAACCGGTATAAGCAAAATGGCCGGGTGCCCAAACTGTATTTTGACTGTATGGATTTGCTGTTGGGTCTACAGGGTGATACCTGTCTAAGAATTGTGTAAGCGCACTGCCCCCACCCCAAAGAGGTGTGTTTAATTGCTCAAAGTATGATACATCTATCATACCTGATCCCTGAAACAGCATGCTGATATCAAAATTCTTGTACGATGCGCTAATGTTTAAACCATAGTTGATCATCGGTATAGGGTTACTTGTACCCGGTGAACCAACACGTGCAACAGGATAAGTGTCATTATCATCAATTACACCATCACCATTATAATCCTGGTAAGCATAATCACCAACAACTGCCGAGCGGCTTATATATACCGGGCTGTTAACTATAGAAGCATAGTCCGTATAACGGTATGCTGCCCCTTTACCCCAATAAATGTTATTGTACCTGTTATTGGTATTGTTTCTCCAGTTAAGGTATGAGTTACCTGCTTGTGCCCGTATTTGTGTAGTATACAATGTACGCACATAAGAGAATGTACCTTTTATATTGTAATTAAAATCACCAATATGGTTATGCGTCTCTACCGAAAAGTCAAAGCCTTGGTTCCTGTCGCCATTTAAGTTTTGTTGCGGCAACCCTACACCAACCACATCCGGAAGGCTTAATATTTGTGTTGCAGGTAAGCCCGTTCTGTTACGGATAAAATAATCAAACGTAATACCAAGCACACCGTTCCAGGCTTCCAGGTCTATACCGGCATCAAATGATTTTGACGTGTTCCATGTATAGACCGGGTTGGCTAAACCTTTACTTTGTACCGCACTTACGTATTTTTCATCAAATACAGAACCACCAGGCTGTTGGTTGTTTGAACCGGAAGCCGGGTAGTTATATCCAGTAATGAACTGGTAATTTGCATTACCGTCATCGCCTACTATACCGTATGAGGCACGTACTTTAAAGCTATTCATGAAAGATAAAGGAGATTTTTCCCAGAATGGTTCTTCTGAAACTCTATAACCTACCGAACCTGAAGGGAAGAAGCCCCATTGGTGGTCAGGGCCAAATTTTGATGAACCATCCTCCCTGAAGCTAAACTCGGCCAGGTACTTTGATTTAAAATCGTAAGTAAGCCTGCCTACTATAGCTTTGTTGGCATTTTTGTAAAAATCTGTAGCGCCATTACCGTCCATATTGCCTACCTGGTTAGTACTGTTACCCGCTATTAATTGATCAACCGGGATAGAAAGTTCTCTTTGAGCAGCAAAATTATCGGCGCTGCGCTGGCTTTGCTCATATAAAACCAAAGCAGTTATGTTATGATTTTTGTCAAACGTATGCGAGTAATTTAAAGACAATTGTTGCAGATCTGACGGATAGTCAAAAAACTGCCTTTGTATGGTACTTGGTGATTGATTTACAATTGGCGAATAGGTATCGGTAGCCGAGTTGTAAGTATATTGGTTATATGTTTTTTGGAATATCTTATTGTTTGATAATTCGTAATCATAGTTATACAAACCTTTTAATAATAACCCCGGAACAAACGGAACTTTATACTCTAAACTAAGAGATGACTGGAACCATTTGTTATTTAAAGTTTTATAACCGTCTGTAGCAGCGGTTCCTAATGCTAATGGGTTACTACCATCTACCTGTCCGTTATTCAGGTACTGAGGGTTGTTATTAGCATAGATAGATTGTGTTGGCAACTGCCTCCAGAAAGAGCGTGTTATCCACCAAAATTCCTGGTATGGCTGATTCTTTTGATCCATGATACCGCTCATGTTTAAGTTAACCGTTAAATCTTTGGTGATCTTACTGGTTATGTTTGAACGGATGTTGTAGCGTTTGTAATTCAAATCTTCGCTTCTAAGCAAACCATCCTGGTAAGTATAACCCGCGCTTAAAAAATATTGCGTTTTTTCATTACCGCCGGTTGCGCTTAAGTTGTGTGATACTTGTGGTGTTGAGCTTTTAATTACCGGCGTGTACCAGTCTGTAGTGGTTTTGGTGCCGTTTCTGTAAGGAGCAAAATCAGCATCAAGGAAACTAAGCTTGCCGCCGTTTACCTGGTGCATTGTTTGTTCGTTAAATAACGTCATGTAATCAATAGCATCTACAGATTTTGGTAAACTTGCCGGAACCTGCCAGCCAAATGTGCCATTGTAGTTAAGATCAAGCGTACCATTTACCCCTTTTTTAGTGGTAATTAATACTACGCCATTTGCACCCCGTACCCCATATACAGCTGCAGACGCGTCTTTTAATACAGATAAGCTTTCAAT
>DHIR01000049.1:5107-5397 GCA_002403905.1 Mucilaginibacter sp. UBA4741 | reverse complement strand
CTAATTTAGGGGAGTATTATAGACCTTACCCGTTATAATCACATTATTCGTTTTCACATTAGGTTGGCTTCTAAATGGGTTGTCGAATTCTTTCAAAGAAAGTAAGAAAAGAAAAGTCACCAAACGTATTTTGAAAAAGACATTGCTTGAATTGGCAATTAATGTTAAAGCCGAAGTCAAAAATTGTCATAAGGCATCTAAGACGTTTGTAAGTAGCAATACCTCTAATTTCTCATTAAAAAAAAGTAATTTTTCTCAATTATCAATATTTAGAGAGATTGGATATAAAG
>DHIR01000049.1:0-5026 GCA_002403905.1 Mucilaginibacter sp. UBA4741 | reverse complement strand
CCTATTATAAAGGGATTTTTAATAATATAAACGCAACTTTAAGGATGCGCGCTGTTTCCAAACTTTGGAGTGTTATCAACTACGTTAGCGAGCGAGAAGAATATGTGAAGGATGAAATGAAAGTTTTTAATGAATTGAATAATAAACAGACGGCAATATTAAATAAAGCACAAAAAGCGCTCCTTGATTACATTTATCAATTACTGATACAAGCAAATACCTTTAAAAATAATGGTGAAAGAAATTATGTAATTGAATTAGAGCGTGCCCGTGCTGATTGGATGAAATTAGAAAATCGGAAGCACCCCGATATAGTGTATGAAAAGCTTGTTAGACCAATCATTTTGACAAATAAAGAATATCTCAATCTAACAAGTCATTTAGTTTTGCCATGTGTCAGTTTAGTAGATGACATGCAATTATCCTATCGCAATAGAAGCAATTTCATAAATTCGTATTCAATATTATTTGCCATTTCTGCTAATGTTTATTTGTCTAATTTGCGGAGACTTGAGTTAATAACATCAATACTTTATCCTTCCCACATACTCTCATTAAAAAGAATGTTTAATTGTTCCAAATTAAAAGAAGCTCCAAAAAAACCACTTTCAAAACTTGAGTTTATTCCGCTGCCAAAATAAGACCCAAGCTGGCGCAATGTCGGGCGGGTAAATGCGAAAAGGCTACTTGTGACATTATAAACAAAGGCCCCAAATCATCCAATCCGGGGCCTTTAGCAGGGTACTAATATCAATTAGCCTATGGCTTTTTAACAGTATCCTTTTTAACACTGTCTTTTTTTGCAACGTCGTGCTTCATATGCTTTTTCTGTTTTTTGGTGGTGTCTTGCTGTTGCATCCCGAAGGCAAATTCCTGTAAACTGAATGCCGATAAGATCATCAGCATAATTAATCGCTTTTTCATAGTTTTTAATTTTGATGTTTAAATAAAATTGTCCGGATGCCCAAGCCCTTTTTTATAAAAGCGACTAGTGGTTATCCGCATATATAACGACACCATTTGTGGGTTTATTTTCTTTAAACGATAGGTAAAGTGGGTAAATTATACTTGTATATACAATAACTTGACTTTACAAGTTTCCTTATTTAGTCATTAGTTAATTGTGGGATAGTTGGTTAGGGAAATGGTTGGTGCGAGGGTGCGGGCGCGAAAAAAAATGAATTTTTTTAAAGATTGGTGATTAAAGATTGAAGATTAGGCCTGTCTGTTTGATAGGTTGGAATATAATTTACCAGCAAGCGGATGATAAGCAGGGCCCGTGCGATTCCCTCCCACCGGGAGGGTGTAGGGAGGGGTTTAGCCCGCGTGCCTGTCGGGCGTATAAACCCCTCCCTGCCACTTCACTGTCGGCGCGCGCCTCCCGTGGGGAGGGAACTAAACGCGCAAATCAGACTTACGAAGTTTTTAAAACTTCGTAAGTCTTAAAGGCCTACATCCTAAACACATTCTCTCCACTCTTCAAGGCAAACTGCTTGCCTTTCCAAACAAATACACCGCTGGTTTTTGCGGGCAGGGTTAGCTTAATGTGCCAGGCGGTGCCGGTAAGCACATAGCTTACGGCTACTTTGCCGTTAGGGTGTGGTATCTGGCCTTCGGCGGTTTTAAGGTCGCCAAGGTGAGGTTCAATTTTTATTTTGGCGAAGCCGGGGGCGTAGCTGTCTATACCCAGTATGGTGCGGTAAAACTCTATGTTGGGGCTGGCGCCCCAGGCATGGCAGTCGCTGCGGCTGCTGGCTACGTTGCTCATTTCGGCCCAGGTGGTTAGGCCCAGTTTAATATCTTCGCGCCAAAGGTCAAGCCATTTTAGGTAATCATTACCCAGCCCGGCGCGCGTTAGGGCCAGGTGCAAATAATATTTAAAGTAAATGGTGCATTGGGTAAGCGTGGCATCGGTCAGCATTTTATGGGCTATGCCCGGCGCAACAGCAGGCGAGGCCACCCCGGTCAGTATCGCCAGCGAGTTGGTGTGTTGCGAAAAACGGTTTTTATCCTCATTATCGGCATACAAACCTTTAGCCGCGTCCCAATACTTTTGCTGTATGGTTTGCTTTAGTTGCGTGGCTTTGGCGCTGTATAGTTTGGCAAAAGCGGGCATGCCCAGTTTGGCTTCCATCTGCGCGGCTTGTTGATAGGCGGTAAGCAATTGCAGGTCTAAAATACACGAGCCGCCCTTACTGCCCAAAGGCGGCGAGCCGCCGCCCCAGCCTACGGACCAATCAACAAACGTCCAATAGGGCACGTTTTTTAATGATCCGTTGGTTTGCTGGTAACGGCTAAAAAAGTCAAGCACGGCGCGTTCGCCTTGTAGTTTGTTCTTTATAAAAGTGCTGTCGGGCCGGTACATCCAATAATCATGCAGCACCCCAATGTACCATAACGAAAACGTAGAAATTATCTGCGGACTATAGCTTGGGTGCCTGCTCAGGGTAATGCCCTCGCCAAGTCGGCTTTGGTCCATCAGGTTAATTGCGTTGCGCATCAGGCGGTCATCGCCGCTGTTGTAGTAGCTCACCATGCCCTGTATGCGGGTATCGCCAATGTATTGCAGCTGCTCATAATAGGGGCAATCCATATAGGTTTCAATAGCATCCATACGGGCGGTGCGCCAGCCAATATTCAGCATTTGCTGCATTTCGGGGTTGTCGGTTTTTAAGCTCGCGTTCATGGTGAACGGGTAGCCGGTGGCGGTGCCGTATATATCATTTATCACCAACGGTTCATTGCGGGTATGTACAATCAGGCGAATGTAGCGGTACGTGCGCCAGTACAACGTAGTGAAACTTTGGTTAGCACTGCCATCGGCCAGTAAACTATCCTTGCGCCCGCCCATTTCTTTACCTTCAACAGCGTTACGGTCGCCTTTGCGGATGCCATACTTCTTCAAATTATCAAAAAGCGACTCGGCATAAGTCAAAGATATCCCCGCACCCGTACCCTTGCTAAAATTTAGCGTGAGGTAGGCATTGGTTAAAAAAGTTTGATCCAGTATTAATGTAGCCGTAGTATTAGCCGGAATAGTCAAAGCCGTTTTAGCAAGGGGCCATCCCTGCGGCACATCAACCCCAACCGACTTACGCACTGACTGCACGCGCTGGTAAACCCGTTCCATTTGCGGCAATGACGATTGCACCAGCATCCACCCGAAAGCATCGGCCATGCCCTTTGGTTTGCCGCGATCCAGGTTAGCGGCGGCGGGCCAGGCGGTATCGTCCAAATCGGTGGTCATGGCGTTTTTAATGGTTTTGCTTTGGTCAACCAACTCGCCTGGTCCGGCAACGTAATACGCACCATAACCCAACGACACCGGTAGTGGGCGATAGGCCGGGTCGCGCATGGCTTTCCAGGAGTTGTTGGTGTTTAGTACTTCTTCGGCAGGGGTACTGCCTTGCAGAATAAACGCGGTGCGTAGCGAGATCTGTGCTTCGGGCCTTACCTCGGCCTCGTTCCATACCATTGCCGATACGGTGTTTTTTCCCGCGACCAAATAAGGCGCCAGGTCCACATGCTCATAGTTCCAGAAATAAGTATCGCCCCGCGCCGGGCCTAACGACACCAGCGTGCCGTTAACATATAATTTATACCGGTTATCTGCCGATACATTTACAAAAAACGTAGCCGGTTTAGCCGCCAGCTCTACGTGCTTGCGGAAATAGAATACGCCATAATCCCGCCCGGTTTCGTTACGGGCGTTTATCCAAAAGGCGTTCCATATTTTGGGCACAGGCGTTTCGCCGGGCGATTGAGCGAAGGATGGGCTTACAGGCAGCAAGCTGCCAATAAATAATAGGGCGTTAAAGAAAGGTCTCATTCAGGTATATACAAGTTGGAAATTTAAAGATAGACTAAGATTTTTAGGATGTGAAGATTTTAGGATTTTTTTTATTGTGATGCTGCCAACTGCCTACTTATAACTGCCAACTGAATTAGGGCGTTGCCTGCGGCCGGGCTGTACATTCATACGCCTACAGGGCCTTACGCGCAAGAGGGCCGGTATCCGCTTTTATCCTAACGCAAATTTGCACAATACCAAAGCTTGGCCCCTCACCGCTGTCCGAATGTCTGTGACTTCGGACTACTATGCAAATAGTCTTTAGACTATTGTAACCCCAAACAAGCAATCTGCACTTGTAGCGGCAGGCTACAGGCATAATGGTCCGAAGTTGTAAACTTCGGACAGCGGGGAAAACTGATCCAAGCAACGATAAATGTTGCAAAAAAAGCAATTTGGAAAACTAATTTTATATCCAAGTTGCCGATATTTGGAAGCATATTTTTTATCACCACATATTTTTCCAATGAGCCAACAATAAAAACTATCGCTGCAACAATACTATTGACAGCTGTTCTATTTAAATCTTTTACATAATCACTATATTTTTCTTGATCTAAGCTCTTTGCCCAATTAAATGTGACACTTGCTATTGCAAATAAGGACGCTGCTCCAATATTTGTTAACTGAATTGTATCTATTTTTTCGTTTGCCAAATAACTTGTAAAGATTGTAGAGAGGCAAATAAATCCTATTGCTGCTAAAAGGATAACCCCAATTACTTTTATTATGCGAAACATATGGTGATCGGTTAATTTATTAAAGGTATAAAAAAAACCACTACTGACACACCCAGCACGAGCATCTGTGGATGAGTATAACAAATACAAAGAGCAGAAATGAAAGAAGATATACATATATTTATCAAGTGGATGTATTTGCAGTAATAAACTAAATGAACAATAACACAAATTCAGTTGATCATGAAAAAATAGCCTCGCTTCCTTTTAGATTAATTGGGATAAGCGCAATTTTATTCGCATTGTGGATTTATGGGGCCTATTTGTTTTGGCCATATGTAGTCGACTATAATATAACATTGTGTCTGATTTTGTTTGCAGCTTTTATTTTGTTTATAGGTAAAAAGTCTAAATACAAAATATTCTTATATATATTAGGTTCATTTATCCTGCTTAACCTTTTGATTTTCCCTTTAGAATAAGGCGTTTAATAACA
>DHIR01000173.1 GCA_002403905.1 Mucilaginibacter sp. UBA4741 | reverse complement strand
GCGATATTAAGTTTCATTTTATTTTATAGTATAATTGTATAAGTCTTGTTTCTTGTCTCTTGATTCTTGCCTCTATATTATGTTCAACATCTTCTGCGTAGCCTTAATCGCGCAAACTGTCTGATCTGAATCTAACCCGCGGGTTATAAATTTCTTTTCAGGGGTTTCCCAGGTGATGATGGTTTCGCATAACGCGTCCGAACTACTGCCAGGTGCGATGCGTACCGCGTAATCTATCAGTTTGGGTAACTTTCTTTGTTTCCTGGCGTAAACTTTGGCTAGCGCGTTCATAAAAGCGTCAAACTGGCCATCGCCTTGCGCGTTCTCTTCAAATTTGTCGCCATCAATGCTCATAGATATGGTAGCCGATGGGCGCAGGCCCATGGCGTGCATTAAAACGTACGAATCAACAACAACCTTTTCGTCATACAAGCTGCTATCCAATACATCGGATATGATATAAGGCAGATCTTCTTTGGTTACCGTTTCTTTCTTATCGCCTAATTCAATAACACGTTGGGTAACTTTTTTAAGGTCGGCATCATTTAGTTTAAGGCCCAGTTCCTGCAGGTTTTTTTCTATGTTGGCTTTGCCCGATGTTTTACCCAGCGCATACTCGCGCTTACGGCCGAAACGCTCAGGCAGCAGATCATTAAAATACAGGTTGTTCTTGTTATCGCCATCGGCGTGGATACCTGCTGTTTGGGTAAATACGTTCTCGCCAACAATTGGTTTGTTGGTAGGAATCCTAACACCAGAGAAGGTCTCAACTAACTTACTAACGGTATAGATGGCCGACTCTTTCAACGCAATTTCCACCTCCGGCGCGAAATCATTAATTACCGCTACAGCGCTGGCTAATGCCGCGTTGCCGGCCCGCTCGCCCATACCGTTTACGGTTAGGTGCAGGCCATGTATGCCGGCTTTTATAGCTTCCAAAACATTCGCGGTCCCCAGGTCATAGTCGTTATGCGCATGGAAATCAAAATGGATACCCGGATATTTAGCTATCAGTACCGATAAAAATTTATAGGTTTCGGCAGGGGTTAAAACGCCCAGCGTATCCGGCAGTAAAATTCTTTTTACCTGTTGTTTGGTAATAAAATCAAGATACTGGTAAACATAATCAGGCGAGTTACGCATGCCGTTGCTCCAATCCTCTAAATAAACATTGGTAGCAATGCCATTTTTAGCGGCCAGCTCAATTACCTGTTTTATCTCGGCAAAATGCTGCTCTGGTGTTTTTTTAAGCTGATGGGTAAGATGGTTTAATGAGCCTTTGGTTAAAAGGTTCTGCACCTTAACGCCTGCGTTGATCATCCAATCAATAGATACTCCGTTATCAACAAACGACAGCACTTCTATTCGATCGGTATAGCCATTTGCGGCTGCCCAATTCATAATAGCTTTTACCGCCTGGAACTCGCCTTCTGATACCCGTGCCGACGCAATCTCAACACGGTCAACCCGAAGTTCTTCCAGCAATAGCTGGGTGATGGTTAGTTTTTCTGAAATAGAAAAAGACACGCCCGATGTTTGTTCGCCATCGCGCAGTGTAGTATCCATTATTTCTATTTTCCTTCTTTCCATTGTAGTTAAATTAGCTGCCAAGGTAGCTACGGTATATTAAGGTAAAAGCGTTTCGCTGTTATGAACAGCGCTTTGGTTTGTATAGTATTAGTCTCTATTAAACTTGTCATCTCGAACGTTAGTGAGAGATCTATACACGGATATGTTTGCGACCTATCTTGTATAGTTTTCTCTCTCGTACCTCGTTCGAAATGACAAAATATTTTTATAACGGAAGCTGCGCTGCAAATTCCTCAATTTCGCCTTTTATGCTTTGTAGATAATCAATATCATCAAAGCCGTTAAGCATATTGTTCTTTTTGTACGAGTTGATATCAAACGTTTCTTTTTCGCCGGTAGCTAAAAGGGTGATGGTTTGATTTGGCAGATTGACTTCGATCTCCGTTTTGGGATCAGCAAATATCGCGGCGAAGATTTTCTCAGAAAACTCCGGGCTAACCTGTACCGGCAATACGCCAATGTTTAAACAGTTGCCTCTGAATATATCAGCAAAGAAACTGGACACCACGCAACGGAAACCATAATCGTAAACCGACCAGGCAGCGTGCTCTCTTGATGAGCCCGATCCAAAGTTTTTACCGCCAACCAGTATCTTACCGGTATAGGTAGGGTCGTTCAGTACAAAGTCTTTTTTAGGTGTATTGTCCGGATTGTAACGCCAATCGCGGAAAAGGTTATCACCAAAACCAACACGCTCTGTCGCTTTTAAAAAACGGGCAGGTATCAATTGGTCGGTATCCACATTCTCTATAGGCAATGGTACCGCGGTGCTTGTAAGTGTATTAAATTTATCGTAAGCCATATTTTTTAGTTTATAGTCCATGGTCCATAGTTGATAGTTCTTGGATAGCGGTCAGCTATGGACTATCAACTATGGTCTATGGACCTTTTTATGCCAATTCTTCAATTAATGTTCTTGGGTCGGTAACTACGCCGGTAACTGCTGCTGCTGCTGCAACCAGCGGACTAGCCAGCATGGTGCGTGATCCCGGACCTTGACGGCCCTCGAAGTTCCTGTTTGATGTACTTACCGCGTATTTGCCGGCAGGTACTTTATCATCATTCATAGCTAAACAAGCAGAGCAACCCGGCTGGCGCAACTCAAATCCGGCTTCGGTTAAAATATCCAGTAAGCCTTCTTCTTTAATTTGTGCCTCAACAATGTGCGATCCCGGTACTAACCAGGCCGTAACATTATCCGCTTTGTGTTTGCCTTTTACTAATGATGTAAACGCTCTGAAATCTTCTATGCGGCCATTGGTACAACTGCCAACAAATACAAAATCAACCTGCTTGCCTATCATTGAATCGCCTTCATGGAAACCCATATAGCCTAATGATTTTGCGTAAGTAGCCGCGCCGCCTTCAACATCGGCAGCATCAGGGATATCATGCGATATACCCATGCCCATACCCGGGTTGGTACCGTAGGTGATCATGGGTTCGATAGTAGCACCATCAAAAGTTAATTCTTTATCAAATACCGCGTCAGCATCTGTCTTTAAGGTTTTGTAGTAAGCTAATGCTTTGTCCCAAGCCTCGCCTTTAGGGCTAAACTCGCGTCCTTTAACGTAGTTGATAGTAGTTTCATCCGGAGCTATCATACCGCCACGGGCACCCATTTCAATACTAAGGTTACATACCGTCATACGGCCTTCCATGGTCATGTTCTCAAAAACATCGCCAGCATATTCTACAAAGTAACCTGTAGCGCCTGATGTTGTTAGCTGAGATATGATGAACAAAGCCACATCCTTAGGTGTAACTGCTTTGCCTAATTTGCCATTAATATTAATGCGCATTTTTTTAGGTTTTGGCTGCATAATGCACTGGGTAGCCAATACCATTTCAACTTCGGACGTGCCGATACCAAACGCGATGGCTCCAAAAGCGCCATGGGTTGAGGTATGCGAGTCGCCGCAAACAATAGTCGCGCCGGGTTGGGTAATACCATACTCTGGACCCACTACGTGTACGATACCATTTTTTTGATGGCCCAATCCCCAGTGGCTAATGCCGTACTCGGCAGAGTTTGATTCCAGCATGTGTAACTGGTTGGCCGAAAGCGGATCGGCAACCGGCTGGTCCTGGTGAATGGTTGGTGTATTATGGTCGGCAGTAGCAAATGTACGGTTAGGGTACAAAACGCTTATGCCCCTGGTTTTTAAGCCTAAAAAGGCAACCGGGCTGGTAACTTCGTGGATTAGGTGACGATCTATAAATAGCACATCCGGTCCGCCTTCAATCTTACGTACTACGTGTGTGTCCCACACCTTATCAAATAATGTCTTGCTCATTTTTTATTTTATTATATTAACTCTTGTGCATCGACTGAACGTATGTATTATCGTTAGTCATTATCAACAAAAGGTCATCATCATTAATATCTAATTTATTATCGGCCAAAGTAAGGAAACGGTGATAGGCATCACTCAATTCGTCTTTATTAAGGCTGATGCCCAAACGCTCCAAATGGAACTTTAAAGCATGCCTTCCGCTACGCGCGGTAAGTACAATGCTCGCGTTAGGGAAACCAACGTCTTCGGGCCTGATAATTTCGTAATTTTCTCTGTTTTTCAGGAAACCATCCTGGTGGATGCCCGAGCTATGTGCAAACGCGTTACTGCCAACAATAGCCTTATTAGGCTGTACCGGCATGCGCATTTGCGAGCTAACCATACGGCTCAACTCATAAAAATTCTTTGCGTTAATGTTGGTGTGTAAGCCAAGCGCCTGATGGGTCCTTAAGATCATCACCACCTCTTCAATTGCAGTATTACCCGCACGCTCACCAATGCCATTAATGGTACCCTCTATTTGGCGGGCGCCGTTTTGCAAGCCTGCTATGGAGTTTGCCGTAGCTAAACCCAAATCATTATGGCAATGCACAGATATAATGGCTTTGTCAATATTTTTAACGTTCTCTTTAAGGAACTTAATTTTTTCGCCGTATTGGTCGGGCAGGCAATAACCGTTGGTATCGGGTATGTTTACTACCGTTGCACCTGCTGCAATAACGGCCTCGATCATTTGAGCCAGGTAGCGAACGTCGGCGCGACCGGCATCTTCTGCATAAAACTCAATATCTTCAACAGATTTTTTGGCATATTTTACAGCTTCAACAGCGCGCTCCAAAATCTCTTCGCGGGTGCTGTTAAATTTGTTCTTGATATGCATATCAGACGAGCCAATACCGGTATGGATCCGTGGATGCTTAGCGTATCTTAGTGATTCTACAGCGGCGTCAATATCGCCTTTGTTGGCACGGGTTAACGCGCAAACGGTTGGGTTCTTTACCGCTTTTGATATTTCTACCACGCTCTGGAAATCGCCGGGGCTTGATATAGGGAAACCCGCTTCAATAATGTCAACGCCTAATGCTTCCAGTTCGTGGGCAATCTCAATTTTTTCAGGGGTAGTTAACTGGCAGCCCGGTACCTGCTCGCCATCGCGCAGCGTGGTATCAAAAACGTAGACTCGGTTGGGATCGTGTAACATATTTTTTTGTTTGATTATCTTAATTAGTATCAAGTAGTGAGTATCAAGTATCAAGACTTTTATTTTGCCAGTCTTGCTACTTGATACTATATACTTACTACTTAAACTTATGCTTCTACAGCCTGGTTCTCAGGGCGTAAACTGCGTACAGTTTTGCCTGCTTGCCATAATTCGCTGTCGCGTAGTTCTTTTAACTCAGCGTCCAGTTTCTCACGGTAATCTTCCTTGCTGTTTGAGTCGATAGATTTTTGTGACTCAACACCTGTAGCAACACTTTTGTATAGGTCTTCAAACACTGGTTTAGTAGCGTCACGGAATTTTTTCCACCAATCTAAAGCGCCACGTTGTGCAGTGGTAGAGCAATTGGCATACATCCAATCCATACCATTTTCTGCAACTAAAGGCATTAATGATTGGGTTAACTCTTCAACAGTTTCGTTAAAAGATTCTGAAGGAGAATGGCCATTACTGCGTAATACATCGTATTGTGCAGCAAAAATACCCTGGATACAACCCATTAGCGTACCACGCTCGCCGGTTAAATCGCTGTATACTTCTTTACGGAAATCTGTTTCGAATAAATAGCCGCTACCAACCGCGATACCTAAAGCGATAACACGCTCGAAAGCACGGCCTGTAGCATCCTGGAATATAGCGTAGCTTGAGTTTAAGCCACGACCTTGCAAGAACATACGACGCAATGAAGTACCTGATCCTTTTGGAGCAACTAAAAATACGTCAACATCAGCAGGAGGGATGATACCGGTTTGCTCATTAAAAGTAATGCCGAAACCATGAGAGAAATATAATGCTTTACTCGGAGTTAAATGTTTTTTAACAGTTGGCCATAAAGCAATTTGCGCTGCATCGCTTAATAAATAACAAATTACAGTGCCTTTTTCCAAAGCTTCTTCGATCTCAAAAAGAGTTTCGCCCGGTACAAAACCATCGCTAACAGCTTTATCCCATGATTTAGAATTTTTACGCTGACCAACAATTACATTGATACCGTTGTCTTTTTGATTAAGCGCCTGGCCCGGGCCCTGTACGCCATAACCGATAACAGCTACTACTTCGTTCTTTAAAATGTCTTGTGCCTTTGCTAAAGGGAACTCCTCGCGGGTTACTACATTTTCTTCAGTAGTGCCGAAAATTAATTTTGCCATGATTTTTGTTTTTATTGATTTTGATTACATCGATGTTTTATTGTGATTGCACCGATTGATTTATGTTTATTATTTATTTTTTGTGATGATTACTATACCGGTTGCCCAGCCTAATTTTGTTACTGATAGATCGTCCCTTGCGTCTAAATAGGCCAGCAGGTCCGTTACTTTATTAGCATGTCCTTCGGGCCAGTTTTGTTGCGGCAGCATATCGTCAATGATATAAAAGCCGCCTTTTTCTATCATTGCCAATACCTCGTCAAGCAATAAAAATTTGCCGGGCCACGCATCGGCAAATACAAAGCTGAATTTCTGTTTAGCATTTTGCTTTATCCAATCGGCACCATCTGTACAGATCAGTTTTAAACGTTTATCAACCCCAAGGTTTTCTTTGGCGATGTTTAAAATGGTTTCATCATTATCAATTGATACTAATGTTGACGTTTCATCCATACCATCTAATATCCAGGTAGTGGCTAAGCCTGTACCTGTACCCAGTTCTAAAAATTTACCGACCGGTTTTGATGCCGCTAATGTTTTAAGTAATGAGCAGGTCAATACCTCCGACGCCATAGTAAAGCCGCTGCGTTCGCTGGCGGTTTTTATAGCATTGTAAGCTGCGGGATATTGTTGTCTAATCTGCTCAAACATAATTACATCGTAAATACTTTCTGTCTTTAGCCCCCTCTAAATCTCCCCCGGTAGGGGAGACTTTTTGGATGCGTTTGTTTTTTAAATTTCTTTTTTTGCTCCCCCTTTAGGGGGCTGGGGGGTTACATCGTAAATACTTTAGCCCCTTTATTTAAATACTCGTTCTCTATTACTTCTTCACCCGGTTCTAATCTTTCAAACTCGCGCAACTTGGCGTTAAAGCCTTCGCTGTCTTTAATAATAGCTACCC
>DHIR01000096.1:2733-6368 GCA_002403905.1 Mucilaginibacter sp. UBA4741 | reverse complement strand
GATAATTTCCATATTATCATGCGGGTGTGTGCCAAAGCCGGTACCGCCCGCTATAATATCATCGTTTAACACACGTAATGCGCCAAAATGAACCTTTTGGGAATCGTAATAATTTGCAAAGCTAAATGAGAAATTTGCCTTTAACCATCCGTGGTCGCTTGTTCCCCGCTCATGGGCGGGATAAAATATACTTTTCATGTTGCTAATTTATGTGTTTAAACATACAATATTCATTCCAATAACTTTTTTTATCGTATTTTTGCGAAATCTTTCCCTTTTAAATGACAAAGAAAGCAATAATAGTAGGCGGTAGCGGACTAATTGGCAGCAAATTATTAAATATTATTTTTGATAATGAGGGCTATAATCAAATTTTACTAATTGCCCGAAAAAAAACCAGGACGATAGATAATAGGGTGACGCAATTAGTATTGAACTTTGAGCAGCTGAACGAACATGCCGCGGAAATAACAGGAGATGTACTATTTTGCTGCCTGGGTACTACAAAAAATAAAACACCCGACCGATGGGAATACAGCAAAATAGAACATGATTACCCCGTCAAACTGGCAGAAATAGCTTTGAAAAACAAAATTGAGCAGTATCACCTGGTATCATCGGTTGGCGCGAATGCAAAATCATCTAATTTTTATTTGAAAATGAAAGGCGAAACAGAAGCAGAACTTAAAAAAAAAGGCTTAAGGGGCTTGTATATTTATCAGCCGTCCCTGTTAACCGGACATAGAAAAACCTCCAGAAAGATGGAGAAGCTGGCTATTTACATAATGAAAGTTATTAACCCGCTCCTGTTTGGCGGCCTGAAAAAATACCGCAGCATCCCAGCCAACACGGTGGCTATGGCCATGTTTAAACAATCACTTAAAAACGAACCGGGTATGTTTACTTATACATCCGATAAAATAAAAAAATTAGCGTGAGTACTTATATATCTGCCGAAAACCTCGGTCATTCTTTTCATGACCATTGGTTATTTAAAAATCTTAACATCGGTATTAACCGCGGGCGCCGCGTAGCACTAGTGGGTATTAACGGTGCAGGTAAGTCGACACTTTTAAAGCTACTGGCGGGCGTATTACAGCCAACGGAAGGGAAAGTTGTGCATACCCGCGATCTGCGCATGGGTTACCTGGAACAAGACCCCGGATTTAAAAATTCGGTTACCATAAGCGATTACATTTTCTACGCGGATGACGTACAGCAGCAGGCGATCAGGAAATACGAGGAACTGCTTGAAAATGAGCCGAATAATACGCGCGCCATTGAGCAGGTAATGGAGGAATTAGGCGAAGTTGATGCCTGGGAGTACGAATATAAAATAAAAACCATTTTAGGGCGGCTGGATATACATCATTTGAATCAACCTATTGATACCCTTTCGGGCGGGCAAAAGAAAAGGCTGGCATTGGCCAAACTGCTTATTGAGGACCCCGACCTGTATATTTTAGATGAGCCAACAAATCACTTGGATATTGATACCATTGAATGGTTGGAAAAACTGCTCACCGAAGGCTCAAAAACCATATTAATGGTTACGCACGACCGGTATTTCCTTGATAATGTTTGTAATGAAATATTAGAGATAGACAAAGGAACAATAATTCCCTACGTTGGTAATTATGGTTATTACCTGGAGCGTAAAGCCGAACGCGAGGCTTCAGACGAAGCCTCATTTCAAAAAAACTCCAACCTTTTACGTAAAGAACTGGAATGGATGCGCCGCCAACCACAGGCGCGCGGAACCAAATCAAAAGCAAGAATTGACGCCTATTACGAATTGGACGCCAAAACAAAAAATGGCGGCCCCAGGCAAAATGTTGAATTAACGGTTAAAACAGCGCGCCAGGGCAATAAGATCATGGAAATACATGATATAAGCAAAGGGTTTAACGGCCAAACTTATATCAGCCATTTCAACTATATATTCAAAAAAGGTGACCGTATTGGTTTGGCAGGGAAGAACGGCAGCGGCAAATCGACCCTGCTAAATATGATAACCGGCGGCTTAATGCCCGATAGCGGTTATATTGAAAAGGGCGAAACTACCGTTTTGGGCTATTTTCACCAATCGGGCATTGTGTTTAAGGATGATGACCGTGTAATTGATGTGGTTAAAAACGTAGCTGAATTTATTACAATGGCCGATGGCAAGCTAATATCTGCTTCAGCATTGCTTACGTTGTTTCTTTTTCCGCCAGCCAAGCAGTATGGGTTTATAGCTAAATTAAGCGGCGGTGAGAAAAAACGGCTTCAGTTAATGAGCATCCTGATTAAAAACCCTAATTTCCTGATACTCGATGAGCCAACAAACGACCTGGATATTGATACCCTAAATGTACTCGAGGAGTTTTTAACCAACTATGCGGGTGTGCTGATGATCGTATCGCACGACAGGTATTTGCTGGACAAGCTAACCGAACAGCTTTTTATTGTAGAAGAAAAAGGACATGTGCGGATATATAACGGCAATTATTCTTCATACAGACTTGAGCAGGAAGACCAGAAACAGCAAAACAGGCAGGAAAAGGCGGCGGGCATTACACCCGCAACTAATGCCGTTGCTAAAAACAAGCTGAGCTTTAAGCAGCAAAAAGAAATAAATACACTTGAAAATGATATTACAATACTCGAAGAGCAGTTAAAAGAATTAAACAAAAAGCTAAATTCGGGCATAGATAATAGCGCCATAGTAGAAACGGCGAAGAAAATAGCTGATCTGAGCAGCCTGCTTGACGAAAAAAGCATGAGGTGGCTGGAGTTAACGGAATTAAAAGAAGCATGAAATTTCCGGACACGCTTAGATCGTGGACCCCCGACGTTCCACGTGGAACATCGGAGAAATAAATAATTAATGTTCCACGTGGAACATGGAGGTTGTGATGTTTAAGAAATACGATGTAATTGTAGTAGGGGCCGGCCATGCCGGGTGTGAAGCAGCGGCAGCGGCGGCCAACCTTGGCTCGTCTGTGTTGCTGGTTACTATGAACATGGGCACTATCGCGCAAATGAGCTGCAACCCGGCAATGGGCGGCGTGGCCAAAGGGCAAATTGTGCGTGAAATTGATGCAATGGGCGGCTATTCGGGTATAATTACCGACAAAACATCGCTTCAGTTCAGGATGCTGAACCTGTCAAAAGGCCCCGCGATGTGGAGCCCCCGCGCACAAAGCGACCGAATGCGTTTTGCTGAAGAGTGGCGACTGGCATTAGAGCGCACACCAAATGTTGATTTTTGGCAAGACACCGTTACTTCTCTATTGGTGCACAATAATACTATTAAAGGGGTTCGTACCTCCCTGGGGATAGAAATTGAAGCTAACGCTGTAGTATTAACCAACGGTACATTTTTAAATGGTATTATACATATCGGCGAAAAAAAATTCGGTGGGGGCCGTACAGCCGAAAAAGCGGCAACCGGCTTAACCGAGCAATTGGTAACCCTGGGTTTTGATTCGGGGAGAATGAAAACGGGCACCCCGCCACGCGTGGATGGGCGAAGCCTAAACTATGCGCTGATGGAAGAACAATGGGGAGATGAAGAACGGGGGCGGTTTTCTTACACAGAAGTAGAACAGATAAAAGAACAGCGCTGTTGCTGGATTACCTATACCAATACC
>DHIR01000096.1:1533-2478 GCA_002403905.1 Mucilaginibacter sp. UBA4741 | reverse complement strand
TGCTGGATTACCTATACCAATACCCGCGTACATGAAACTTTGAAAGAAGGCTTTGAAAAATCGCCCATGTTTACCGGGCGTATCAAAGGTTTGGGGCCGAGGTATTGCCCGTCAATAGAAGATAAGATAAACCGCTTTGCCGAACGCGACCGTCACCAAATATTTGTGGAGCCCGAAGGTTTAAACACAGTGGAGATATATGTAAACGGCTTTTCAACCTCTTTACCCGAGGATGTACAATATAGGGCATTAACACAAATACCGGGTTTTGAGAATGTGAAAATGTTCCGTCCTGGTTACGCGATAGAATACGACTACTTCCCGCCAACACAGCTTGGGCTCACTTTGGAAACCAAATTAGTAAGCAACCTCTACTTTGCCGGCCAAATAAACGGCACTACCGGTTACGAAGAAGCGGCTTCGCAAGGCTTTATAGCGGGTATTAACGCGCATCAGAAATTAAATGATAAGCACGAGCTGATCATGAAGCGCGCGGAATCATACATCGGCGTATTAATAGATGATCTGGTTACTAAAGGTACGGAAGAGCCTTACCGCATGTTCACCTCGCGCGCGGAACACCGGTTGCTGCTGCGCCAGGACAACGCGGATATCCGCCTAAGCCCTATAGGCCATGAGCTCGGGTTGATCAGCGACGAGCGTTTGGACAAAGTGAAACAAAAAGTAAAAAATTCGAATAATATTGTTGCTTATACCCGGGCAAAATCTATCAGCCAGGAAATCGTGAATACTTTATTAGAAAACCTGAACACCAGCACCGTTTCGCAAACCACCAAATTGTTTAATTTATTGAGCCGCCCCCAGGTTTCAATAAACGATCTGCAACTGGTTGATCCGGATTTGAAAAACTATTTAGCAGGCTACGACAAAGAAACTATTGAGCAAGCTGAAATAAAAATTAAATATGAGAGTTATTTTGAAAAG
>DHIR01000096.1:0-1383 GCA_002403905.1 Mucilaginibacter sp. UBA4741 | reverse complement strand
TTGAAAAGGAAATGGATATTGTTGGCCGAATGAAAAAAATGGAGGACAAAGAAATTAACCCCGATTTTAATTATCAGCAAATGCAATCCCTGTCAAAGGAAGCACGCGAAAAATTGATGAAGATAAAGCCGCGCACTTTGGGCCAGGCTTCCCGCATTTCAGGGGTTTCACCATCTGACATATCGGTTATCATGGTTCATTTATCAAAATAGAGTATAAATTATTGTAAATCAGGCACTTATAAAATATTAATTTTAAGCCATTATTTTTAAATCAGAGTGATAATCTTCATAAAAAACAAAAAATCGCTTATTTCGCCTAAAAATGACGTCATATAAAAACTGCCTGTTTTATTGTAAAAATTTAGTGTTCTCTATGATGGCCTTGCTGACTTTGGGGTGCGCGGTGCAGCAAAAACCCCAGGGTGGGCCGCGCGACCAAACCCCGCCAAAATTATTGAAGGCAACCCCGCCAAATATGACGCGTAATTTTACGGCCAAACAGATCCGCTTAGATTTTGATGAGTATTTCAAGCTATATAACCCGTTCCAGGAAATAACGGTATTTGGAACGGACAAACTGCCCATTTTTAGCACAACCCAAAAAAGCTTATTAATAACCTTTAAAGATACCCTTCAAAAAAACACAACCTATGTGATAAATTTCGGTATGTCTATCCGCGATGTAAACGAAGGCAATGTGTTAAAAAACTTTACGTATGTGTTTTCTACCGGCAGCCATATCGACTCTCTAAGTATCTCCGGCTCGGTAATTGATGTGCTGACCCAACAAAAGGTAAAACCTGTTGCGGGCCAAACCTCTACTGATGTTACGGTTATGCTTTTTTCCCTTAAAGAAGACTCGCTAATGTTTGGTAAAAAGAAACCCAATATTTATACTAGCGTTGATACCTCCGGGAATTTCACTTTAAATAACCTGAAAGCCGGGGTTTATAAAATATACGCCTTAAAAGAAAACGCCCCTAATAAAATATATGATAACGAAACCGAACAGCTTGGATTTTTAAACAAACCCATTAACTTACAGCATGATACATCGGGCATACAACTAAAAATAGCTACGCTTTCTCCCAACAAATTGCGGGTTGTTGGCCAGTTTGCTAACGATGGAATGATGCAGTTTGTTTTTAATAAAAGCATTGAGAAACCCTCTGTACGCATAACTTATCCGCCCGGGCTTGACGGACAAAAGATAGTTGACATTAGTAAAACGAGGGACACGATCATGGTCTATTCAAAAAACATGGATTTTGATTCGGTAAGATTTGTTTTTTTTGAGAATAATAAACCCGTTGATACAGCCTATTTACACAAGTTACGGAAAGAGTCGTTTACAAGAACGCTACTGTTAAATTATGGCCTT
>DHIR01000289.1 GCA_002403905.1 Mucilaginibacter sp. UBA4741 | reverse complement strand
GCTTAACCCGAACTCACGTTAATATATATAATATATATATTATATATGCTACGTGATACTTGCCAGGCATACTATTACTCTGTTAGATATAACTGTTATTGATTTTTTTATCAAACCCTGTAACCTCATTTAAAATTAAGTAGTCATAGCTTACAAATACACCAATTATGGTGTAATGAAACAGAAAAATTAACCTTAAAAATTTAAATATGATGAGTACACAACAAATGGCGTTACTTATACCAATGGTGGTAACCACAGCTATGTTTGCAATGGTGTTTGGTATTTTTTACCTGTATAACCGCGAAAAAATGGCCATGATAGAGCGCGGAATGGACCCACGCAGCAACAAAGAAGTTAAACCAATAAACCGTAATTACGTGCTTACCTGGGGTTTATTATTAATAGGTGCAGGCTTAGGCTTATTTATAGCTTATATACTGGATAGCACATTGCCTTTTGCTAAAGGACAAGACAACCCGGCTATATACTTCGCATCAATTGCCATGTTTGGCGGGGCCGGTTTATTTGCCTCATACCTGATAGAGAAAAAAGACAAGAAGAAAGAGCAAGCCGGCGAATAAGCGATAGGAAGCTAAAAGCAGAAAGACTAAAGCGAGATATAACTTTTAGCTTTAGACTTTCTGCTTTTAGCTCAAAAATATCTTTCCTTCAAAATATTTAAATGGTGCAGCTCATGGCCGGCCATTATATATATTATAGTGTTTACCGCTATTTTGCTGCCATTGGCAATACCTGTGGCTGCTAGTTGTTCGAGTGTTAAGGCACGCAGCATATATAGGTTAGCTTCTCTAACTGTTTTAAACTCGGCAGCCAGGTCTTGCAGTGTACGGCTGTTAAAGTTTGACCGTTCTACATAAGTATTTTCATCAAAACCCGGCAACTCTTCCTGTCCGCGCGAAAACGCCAGTATGCGGTAAGCAAAAGTGCGCTCGGCATCTGTTAAATGGCCTGCCACTTCTTTAATGGTCCATTTACCTTCGGCGTAGGCATAGTTGGCTTGTTCATCAGTCAGCTTGTTGAAAAAATCAAAAGTGCTGTCTTTTAGTTTTTCAAGCGTATCTAAAACAGGTTCGTCATTAACAAGGGCAATGTATTTGCCATAAAATGGTGCGTAATCTTCGGGTTTTGGTCTATCCATCGTAGCGTATATTTTTTAATGTTATCCTAAAGGTAGTGCCTTTCCCTAATTCAGAGTCGCGCACAACTATGTGTCCGTTATGGTAATTCTCAACAATACGTTTAGTTAATGATAAGCCCAGGCCCCAGCCACGTTTACGTGTGGTATATCCCGGTTGAAAAACGGTAATGAACTTAGATTTTGGTATGCCCTTACCGGTATCAATCACATCTATCACTATTTGATCCTTAGATTTATTGGTAGTTATATTTACCCTAATACTGCCCTTACCCTCAATGGCGTTTACAGCATTTTTTAATAGATTTTCTATTACCCAATCAAATAGGGGTATGTTTAACCCAGCTACCAGATCGCGGTCGCCGGTTATTTCAAAGCTTATGTTATTACTAACCCGTATTTTAAAATAGTTTACAAAATCTTCAACCACATCAAAAACAGCGTTCTCTTCCAGTTTTGGTTTCGAGCCTATTTTCGAGAAACGATCGGCCACTATTTCCAGCCGCTGCACATCATTTTCCATTTCGGCAATCAGCGGGTCATCCTCGGCATTAAACTTATCCTTTATCAACTCAATCCATGCCATTAATGATGATATAGGCGTCCCTAGTTGATGCGCGGTTTCTTTAGCCAAACCCACCCAAACCTGGTTCTGCTCAGATTTTCGGGACGAGTTAAAGGCGGTATATGCCAACAACAAGAAAACCGCGATAACCGAAAGCTGTACATAAGGGAACAACTTTAACTGGCTTAGCAATGCCGAGTCTTTATAATAAATGAGCCAATATCCCCTGGGCAAAATTATTTTTATGGGCTCATGCTGGTGCTTCATAGTAGCCAGCTCGGCCTTAAAATAATTAGGGTCGTAATTAGGGACATTTTTATCCTTTACAGCATCAGGTACCGGAGGGATAAATGTTTTGGTAGTATCCAATCCTTTGGCGAATTGAAAATCGCCTTTCTCATCAGTAACAATTGCAGGTACCAAAGAACTGTCCCTAACCGCAAAAACGTAAGGCAAAAAGTCATTATCATCGGCAGATATTACCTGCTTCATACTCATGGCCCAAACCTGCGCGCGTGTACGCTCAGATTTGGCAATATTACGCGCCAAATAATTAGTATAAAATAAAGACCCGCTGGCTATAATTACCGCAAAAGCAAGCAATATATGTTTCCAGAGCTTTTTATTTTGGTACGCATTTATCATATCAGCTTCAAATAACGTAAAATAGGTTTGTATCTTATAATTTTTAAGGTTAAAGGTTAAAGGCGAAAGGTAAAAGGTGGCGTTTTTTATAAAAAATGCAAAACGTTACTTACCAAAACCTTTTACCTTTCGCCTAACAACAAACTTTACATCTTTCGGACTTTCTGACTTCCCCGAGTTTCAGACTAATAACTATCTTTGCCCCATAATGTCAGATAAAAGAGTTAGAGTAAGATTTGCACCCAGCCCTACGGGTGGTTTACATTTGGGCGGCGTACGCACCGCATTGTTTAATTACCTTTTCGCCAAAAAACATAACGGCGATTTTGTTTTGCGAATAGAAGATACCGACCAAAACCGCTTTGTTGAAGGTGCCGAACAATATATTATTGATTGCTTAAACTGGTGTGGTATAACACCGGACGAGAGTGTAATTAATCCCGGCCAGTATGCGCCATACCGCCAAAGCGAGCGTAAAAGTATTTATCGCGAGTATGCCGAGCGCCTGGTAATGCAGGGCCATGCTTACTACGCTTTTGATACTGCCGAAGAACTGGATAAAAATCGCAAGGAGATACCTAACTTTCAATATGGGCAGGTTTATCGCGAGGGCTTACGTAACTCGTTGTCATTACCGCAGCATTTGGTTGACCAATTATTGGCTGATCACACCCCACATGTTATCCGTATAAAAATACCTGCCGACCAAACGGTTAGCTTTACTGATATGATACGTGGCCGCGTTAGTTTTGAAACTAATACGATTGATGATAAGGTTTTATTAAAAGCCGATGGAATGCCAACTTATCATTTAGCCGTTGTGGTTGATGATTATTTAATGAAGATATCGCATGCCTTTAGGGGCGAGGAGTGGCTGCCGTCTGCACCCATACATTTATTGTTATGGGATTACTTGGGCTGGAAAGCCGATATGCCGCAATGGGCACACTTACCACTAATATTAAAGCCCGATGGCCACGGCAAACTAAGCAAGCGTGATGGCGCGCGCCTGGGGTTCCCGGTGTTTGCGTTAGATTGGGAAGGTACCGAAGGTTTTAGCGGTATGGGTTTCCTGCCGGAGGCTTTTGTTAATTTCCTGGCTACGCTGGGCTGGAATGATGGATCAGGACATGAAATTTTTACGCTTGATGAGTTAGTTAGTAAATTCTCTATAGATAGGATAAGCAAAGCAGGTGCCCGTTTTGATTTTGAAAAAGCTAAATGGTTCAATGCCGAGTGGATAAAGAAGGTTAAAGCCGAAAGGTTAAAAGTTGAAGTTAAAAAGTTGTTGGAAAGCAAAGGCGTTGTAATTAACGATGATGCCTACTTGTTAACCATAATTGAATTGATAAAGGACCGCTGTACTTTACTGCCTGATTTTTATCAGCAGTCGGCATACTTTTTTCAAACCCCTGCCGAGTACGACCTCAATGCCGTTAAACCAAAATGGACGGATGAGAAAACAGATTTCTTTAAAGCGATAATAGAACAACTAAAATCAACAGACAAATTAATAGCTGCCGACTTTGAAGCCTCATTTAAAGCACTAGCCGAAGAAAAAGGTTTAAAGACCGGCGATGTTATGCTGCCGTTCCGCATTATGCTGGTTGGCGGTAAGTTTGGTCCGCATGTTTTTGATATAGCCGCGTTGTTGGGTAAGGATGAAACGATTCAACGAATCAATAAGGCTCTAATTGAGTTCACAGCCTAACCACCATGACAATCCCATATAAATAAAAAGACTTGCGAAGTTTTTAAAACTTCGCAAGTCTAGTGTAGTCATTATGTAAAGTGTAAGTAGTGGTTACTCCAAAGTTATTTGTCTCCTGATGCTTTCTTCAAGCGATATAAATGTTTCTGTACGTTGTATGCCTTTTACGCCTTGTATTTGCTCATTCAATACCTCGCGCAGGTGGGTGGTATCATGGCAAATAATCTTAGCGAAAATGCTATAGCTGCCCGTTGTATAATGCAGTTCAACTATTTCTTTAACAGTTTTTAGTTGTTTAACGGCATCATTATACTGCGAGCCTTTCTCTAAAAATATACCCAGGAACGCAGTAATATCATAGCCTAGTTTTTGCGGGTCAACCTCTAAACTGGCACCTTTAATTACACCCATTTCTTCCAACTTTTTCATCCGCACATGTATTGTTCCGCCGGAAACGATCAATTCTTT
>DHIR01000297.1:418-4264 GCA_002403905.1 Mucilaginibacter sp. UBA4741 | reverse complement strand
CTAATCTCTAATTAACTAATCACCATTCTCTGCCTAATCGCTTCATACAAAATAACCGCCGTAGCAACCGATACATTCAGCGATTCTATCTCGCCATACATCGGTATCTTAGCCAAATGATCAGCTATGCGGATGATATCATTACGCACGCCATCTTCTTCTGATCCCATAATAATGGCAGTCGGCGCGGTATAGTCGGGCTTGTAAATAAATTCCTTGGTTTTTTCGGTACAGCAAACCAGTTGCAGGCCCGATTCCTGCAAAAATTTGATAGTCTGCATAAAATTATCGTGCCTGCAAACCGGGATAGTGTACAACGCCCCTGCCGAGGTCTTGATAGCGTCCGGGTTAATCTGTGCCGAGCCTTTGGCCGGTACAACTATGGCATGCACACCGCTGCATTCGGCCGTACGGGCAATGGCACCCATGTTGCGTACATCAGTAATAGAGTCCAACACTAAAATTAAAGGCACCTCCCCTTTCTCAAATATCTGCGGAATGATGTCTTCTATCTTCTGATAAGTAATTGGCGAAATAAACGCGATAACCCCCTGGTGGTTCTTCATGGTAATACGGTTCAGCTTCTCTACCGGTACTTGCTGGGCTGTTATGTTGTACTCATTTAGTAAGGCCCTTAACTCGTTAAGCAGCTCACCACCAATGCCGCGCTGTATGTATAATGATTCAATTTCTTTACCTGCTTTTATGGCTTCAATAACCGCGCGGATACCAAAAACTACCTGGTTACTTTCGCGGGTTTCCCTGTTATTACTATACATTTTACAATTAAATTAAGGGTGTAAAAATAGCCATATTAATTAACTTTGTGTCGGCTTACGATAATGTGGTTTTTAGTTATAAATTTTTGGATAAATAAGCAAAATCATTTTATTAACATCCCTAAAAAAAAGGCCTTTTGCGGCTAAAATTTATATTTACCAACAATCGGCTGTTAATAACAAGTGTCAAAATTTTAATGATTTGGGCGTTTTGCCTTTTGCAAAAAAAAGATGTCAACGATGGGTACATCCGCTGATTTTTAGTATATTTTTGAGCAAATGATTTTTGAGAACGACAACCCCAATTACAAGCCGAATACCAACGAAAAACGTAGCCGGATTACAAACCCTACACCCTATACAGGTTTAGGCAAATTACCCCCACAGGCAACCGACCTGGAGGAAGCTGTATTGGGCGCTTTAATGCTGGAGAAAGACGCGCTTTCGTCAGTAATTGATATTTTAAAGCCCGAGGTATTTTACCGCGATAATCATCAGCGTATATTTAAAGCGATACAGCATTTATTTGAAAAAACATCGCCGGTTGATATCCTGACTGTTACATCGCAACTGCGTAGCCAGGGCGAGCTGGAAATGATTGGTGGTGCCTATTATATTACCGAGTTAACCAACCGTGTTGCATCGGCAGCAAATATTGAGTTCCACTCGCGTATCATTATTCAAAAATTCATTCAGCGCGAGCTGATCCGTATATCAACAGAAATAATAAACAGCGCCTACGAGGATACTACCGATGTGCTTGACCTGCTGGACAAAGCCGAAAAGAACCTGTTTGATATTGCACAGAACAACCTTCGCCGCGACTCGCGCAAAATGGATGACCTGTTACAGGAAACCTTAAAAGAAATTGAAGCCCTAAAAGATAAAAAAGATGGCCTAACCGGTGTTGCATCAGGCTTTACTGATCTGGACCGGATGACCTCGGGCTGGCAAAAATCAGACTTAGTAATTATTGCTGCCCGCCCGGCAATGGGCAAAACAGCCTTTGTATTAACCTGCGCCCGTAATGCCGCGGTTGACTTTCAGAGGCCGGTTGTAGTGTTCTCGTTGGAGATGTCGTCTGTTCAGTTAGTAAACCGTTTAATATCCGGGGAAACTGAAATTGAGCAGGAAAAAATCCGTAAAGGAACTTTAGAAGAATGGGAATGGCAGCAGATCCACTCGAAAATTGGCCGTTTAGAACAAGCCCCGTTAATTATTGATGATACGCCTGCTTTAAATATATTTGAATTCCGCGCTAAATGCCGCCGTTTAAAATCGCAACATGATATACAGCTAATCATCATTGACTACTTGCAGCTAATGCAAGGCAAAAGCGGCGATGGCAAAGGCGGCGGTAACCGTGAGCAGGAAATTGGCAGCATATCAAGAGCGCTAAAATCGGTAGCTAAAGAATTAAATGTACCGGTAATTGCCCTGTCGCAATTAAGCCGTGCGGTCGAGAGCCGCCCGGGTGCTAATAAACGCCCGATGCTGTCAGATTTACGTGAGTCGGGTTCTATTGAGCAGGATGCGGATATGGTATTGTTCCTTTACCGCCCTGAATATTATGGATTGGATGTAGATGAGGATAACAACCCAACCAAAGGCGTTGGTGAGGTTATTATAGCCAAACACCGTAACGGTGAAACCGGTACGGTACGATTGAAATTTGTAGGTAAATACGTTAAGTTTACGGATCTGGATGCTGGTGATTCTTTCCCTTCATCAGGCAGCGCGTTTACAGGCCTTAACCCTTCGCAGGACTTTGATAAACCAAGCAACTTTATTATCCGCCCGTCAAGGATGGATGATATGGAGGATGAGCCGCCGTTTTAATCATATATCGGATTTCGAATGTCGGATTTCGGATTTATAATTTTAAAACATTATTTAAATCCGAAATTGAAAATCCGAAATCCGACATTAAAACACTAGCCCCAGCACCACCCCTATCACAATAACTATCGGCGTTTTAATTTTGGTGAATTGCAGCAGCAGGAAAGTTGCTGTCATAATTAAATAAGCCATCCAGTTCAGTCCAAATGGTCGCGTTAACAATATCAGCGCGGTTGCCATAAAACCTACGGCTACGGCGTTTATACCGTTTAAAGAGTTTTTTATACGGGTTATTTTTTTCAGGTCATCCCAAAACGGAACGATAAACAAGATCAATATTAATCCCGGTGTATTGATGCCGATAACAGCTATCAAACTACCAATAACTTGTCCGCCAATGCCGTAGCCCTGGTTACCCATGGTAACTCCTCCTAAAAACGAGGTAAAGCAAAATGTTGGGCCGGGTAAAGCCTGCTGTAAGGCATATCCCGATAGGAACTCGGCGCTTGATAAGTAATGTTTTACTTCGACAAACTCGGTATACATCAGTGGCACCAACACCTGCCCTCCACCAAATATCAAGATCCCGTTACGATAAAAATTCTCGAACAAACGTATAGGTAAACTAAATGGTGATGTACGGTTAATAATTGCACCCAAAGCCGCAAACGCCAGCAGCACACCTATAAAGTAGGCTACTTTATTAGGGTTAACATTGGAGAATAGTTTAATGCGTAACTCGCTCTCCTGGGGTTGTGTTTCTAATGCAGATGATATAATGCCGCCCAGTAAAATCAATATCGGGAAGGCGTAGGCATTTTGTAAGATCAGCGTGGCAATTAATGAGCCTATGGCCAGCATGGTGCTTACCCTTGTTTTTAAGAACCTGTTGGCAAACGTATAAGTGGCATAAGCTACAATGCCCACCGCCATAGGTTGTATAAAACGTAACACATCGGCCAGCTTACCACGGTCGGCAAATATTTTATAGCTGATAGCCGCCGCGCACATAATAGCGGCGGACGGTAACACCCAGATCAAAAAAGTGGTGATGGCCAACCACAAGCCGCCAACTTTCCATGCAACGCCAACCAATGTTTGGGTTGATGATGGGCCGGGCAGTACTTGCGCCAAAGCGTTTAGTTCCATCAACTCTTCCTCGGTAATGTATTTGCGTTTTTGCACAAACTCGCGCAGCATAATAGCAATATGCGCCTGCGGACCGCCA
>DHIR01000297.1:0-125 GCA_002403905.1 Mucilaginibacter sp. UBA4741 | reverse complement strand
TGCGCCTGCGGACCGCCAAATGCACTAAGGGTGTACAGTAATGCATCGCGCAGAAAAAGGAATTGGCGTTTTTTCATGCGATCGATGGTTTTTGCGGCGACAACTCACCCGGTCTTTGCTTCGCT
>DHIR01000042.1 GCA_002403905.1 Mucilaginibacter sp. UBA4741 | reverse complement strand
AATAAAATTTAAACAGGCTCTTATTGTTTTTGAGTAAATTTGTGGACACACATGTCTACTACAGAAACACAGGAAAAGACCTTCACGCTTGAAGAGTTGCTGGCGGGATTTAAAGAACTGCATCGCCTTATTTTATGGAATGATGATCAAAACACCTTCGATCATGTTATCCATTGCATGATAAAATACCTTGATTACACCGAAAGCCAGGCCGAGCGCATAGCCTGGAAAGTACATAACGAAGGCAAATGCGCTATACTGGAAGGGTCATTTACCGAAGTTGAAGTTTACCGCAAAATTTTACAGCAGGAGGGGTTGACCGTTAGTGTGGATTAATTGTTAAAGATTAGTTATTGAAGATTAGCTGTTAAAGATTGAAGATTAGTGATTAAAGATTGGTTGAATAGCTTGATATAAAAAGGACCTTGCAGTATTTGCAAGGTCCTATTAGTTTGATAGCCGATTGATAGGCCCAATCTTTAATCTTCAATCACTAATCTTTAATAGCCAATCTTTCTAAACAAAATAATTCCACCCATGTACATCCGGGCCGTTACCGTAGCGGATAGCGTCCAGTGTTTTTAATATTTTTTGTGAGAACTCTCTTTCTTTTGGGTCTATCAGCGTATGCTCTTCGCCATTGTAGCTTATCGAGCCAACCGGTGCTATAGTGGCGGCAGTTCCTGCGCCAAACGCGTCTGTTAGTTTGCCATTTTTAGCGCCTTCAATAATTTCGGCAACAGAAACTTTGCGTTCCTCAACCGGGAAACCCATATCGTTAGCTAATGCAATAACGGTATCGCGGGTTACGCCGTCTAATATCGTATCCTGCGCCAATGGGGTTATTAATTTGCCATCCAATACAAACATGGCATTGGCAGCGCCCATTTCTTCAATATATTTATGCTCTTTGGCATCAGTCCAAATCAGTTGGTCAAAACCCTCTTCGGTAGCTTTTTTGGCAGGGTACATAGAACCGCCATAATTGCCTGATGATTTGGCAAAGCCCATACCACCTTCGGCAGACCGGGTGTAATGTGTTTCAATTTTAACTCTTAGCGGTTTGGTAAAATAAGGGCCAACCGGACAAAGTAAAACCATGTATTTATAAGTATTTGAAGGTGCAACCCCCAAAAACTGATCGGTAGCAAACATAAACGGCCTAATGTATAATGAGTGACCAGGCGCGGCAGGTATCCAGTCGCGGTCAATATCTACAATGGCGGCAAGGCTTTGTAAAAACACATCCTCCGGAATGGTTGGCATGCATAAACGCTCGGCAGATTTATTAAAACGCTTAGCGTTCTTATCCGGGCGAAATATAGACACTTTACCATCGGCATGTTTGTAGGCTTTTATCCCCTCAAAAAATGATTGGCCATAATGCAAAGATGAAATACCAGGGCTGACCATAATATCGCCATAAGGAACAATTTCAAAATTTTTCCATTCGCCATCAGCATAATCTGCAACCAGCATGTGGTCAGAAAATGTGCGGCCGAAAACCAGGTTACTAAAATCGGTTTCGGCTAAACGCGATTTACTTGTTTTGGTGATTTTGATATCCAGCGTGTCAGTCATTGCTTTGCGTATTTTATTTCAGGAAGTGCAATTTACCTAATTTACAGCGTTTTTAGCAAAGGAAATTTGATTTTATTATGCATGCAGAATAAAATTCTGCATAAGGCATGTCTCAGATAATCAAACTGTCAGGCGAGTTTCTTTAGCAGATTTATATTTTGAAATAATTACGGATTACCCAAACTGTTATCTTAAAATATTTAGCTTTTTCTTAATATCAGCTTTATAAACACTGGTCGGGAACTTCTTAATAAACGCATTGGCCAATATTTCTGTTTGTACCCGATTTTTTTCATTAAACGAATGGACTATTTGCTTGTAGGTGAGTTGCTCGGTGACAGCGTCAGGCAAAAACTTTGTCGCGCCAATAAAACGCAGATATGGCTCGCCATACTTTGCAGAAATAGCAGTGAGGCTATCTGAAGTGATACCGTAATAGGGTATGGGTTGATTATGTTTTAAGTTTTGGCTTTTAGCCTGGGCAATAGCTTTTCGCGCCATATAACCCAGGTAATTATTGGCGAAGGTATAATATTGCGGCCCAGCCGGAAATACATCGGGTTTTGTACTTGTTTTGCTAAACAGGTCGGTAATAAGCCGGCCGACGGTAGCTTGGTTACCAGAAGCCAGGCTAACCAGCTCATAAAGGTTATTTAAGGCATTGTATTTTATTTCGGCAATGATCTGTTTTTTATCCTCCGGCGATATTGCCGCTTGGTTTACCCTGGCTATTTTACTATCGCGTACAGCAAAATAAGGCTTAACAAAGCGTGCGTTCATCGCTGTATAATCGGGGTTATTGTAAAGGCGGTCATCCTGCAAAAATGCCGGGTATTCTTCTAAATTTATGTTGTCCAACAAAGCATTTTCAGTTTGCGCGGTGCCACTTATGAAGGTTATTTTTTTATCGCTCTCGTCTAACGCAACGGTTAAGTTTTTGCCAGGACTAAGTAACAGCCAATGAAAACTTCTTTGAAAATTCAAGCTCGCAAACTTTGATCCTTTAACAGGTATGGTAATGGTAAACGCGCCATTTTTAGCTACCGGGATATTAATGTTATTGTCTTCGGCATAACCGTAAGCAATTGGGATATTAATTTGCAAAGGTTCTTTGCCCGAGTAATGGTTGATTTTGCCGCTTAGCTTAAACTGCGCGAAAACGCAGGTACCGCAAGCTAAAAACAGAAATAGAATAACCAGTCTCTTCATTGAATACATATTATAAATTTAAACTTTCTTTAGCCCAATATAGCCAAAAGTTCATTCAACTCATCCACCTTCTCTGCCGAGCCCAGGTGTTCGTATGAGCTGATGAGGTTACGCAGCACACGTTTAATAATATCGGTGTTAGAGCATGGCTCATAAAACTGCTTATCAAAACTAAGGTTAAGTTGTTTTAAAAACATATCTACATCGCGGCGGCCAAAAATAAACCCTTTGTTAAAGGCATTAATGTAAAATAGTATGCCGCTTTCAAACTCGCTTTCTTTGCTTTCGTCCAGGTAGGCAAGTATAAAATGCTGCGGCAGATTTACACCGTGCACCGGTATATCCAGCTTTTGCGCTATGACGGAATAGATAATGGCCAGTAAGATTTGGTTGCCTTTTTTAGTTTCGATAACCTGGCTCAGGTAACTGTTTTGCGGGTCCTGGTGATTGCTGGTATTACCGCTGAAGCCATACATGTGATAAAATACATGGTTTATCAACTTAACCTGCTCAACGGCTGC
>DHIR01000081.1 GCA_002403905.1 Mucilaginibacter sp. UBA4741 | reverse complement strand
AATAAAATTTAAACAGGCTCTTAGACCCCGAATAAAATTATATTATTAGCCAAGATCAATTAACCAGCAACTTATATCCCTTCCCGTGTACGTTAATGATCTCGATAGACGAGTCATCTTTTAAATACTTGCGTATCTTACTTAAAAAAACATCCATACTGCGGCCGTTAAAATAATTATCGTCATGCCAGATATGCAGCAGGGCTTCTTCGCGGGTAAGTACCTCGTTCTTTTTTATGCAAAGTAAACGCAATAGTTCAGCCTCTTTGGTTGATAGCTTTTGCTGGCTGCCGTTTACTGTTATAATTTGCGTGGTATAATCAAATACGCTATTGCCAATCTCAAATTTTGAGGGCTGTAATTCTTCTTTCTTTTCGGCACTATCGGTCCTTTTAAGCAGGGCGTTAATGCGTAGCAATAGTTCTTCTATCCTAAAAGGTTTGGTAATATAGTCATCGCCGCCCAGGTTAAAGGCTTCGGTTTTATCTTCGATCATGCCTTTCGCGGTGGCAAAAATTATGGGCACGTGTGGGTTTATTTTGCGGACATCTTTACCTAAGGTAAAACCATCCTTTTTAGGCATCATTACATCCAGTATCAGCAAGTCATAGCTTTGTTTGGTAAAAGCGGTTAGTCCAGCCTCGCCATCGGTACATAAAACCACATCAAACTTTCCTTTTAATTGCAGGTAATCCTGGAGTAACAGGCCCAGGTTAGGGTCATCTTCAACCAGTAATATTTTTTTCATAATAGGAAGTTAGGTTTATGTGGTAAAATGTTTGGTTATAACGGTCAATGCGGCATTATAATATTATGTACCCTGAAATTTCAATTCAAACTCTGATCCCTTATCTTTTTCTGAACGCACATTAATGGTACCATTAAGCCTTTTCACTATCGTATTTACATAACTCAACCCCAAACCAAACCCCTTCACATTATGCACATTCCCCGTAGGGATACGATAAAACTGCTCAAATATTTTTGCCTGCTGGTCTCGGCTCATGCCAATACCCTTATCGGCCACTTTAATAATTACATGCCCGTTTTTATTGGAGCTACTGATAGATATTTGCGGGTTTTCTTCGCTATACTTTATAGCGTTGTCTATCAGGTTATATAACACGTTCGAAAAATGCAGCTCATCGGCATTAATTACAGCGTTCTCCGCATCCAGCTCCATCACTACATCGGCATTGCATTTTTGCAGTTTAAGCGCCATGCTATCAACTACAATGCTTATCATTTCATTAACATCAAGCGGTTTTTTGTCCAGCTTGAAGTCGTTTTTATCAATCCTGGCAATATTTAACACCCGCTCAATATGACTGCCTAACCGCTCGTTTTCTTCGTAGATGATATTGGCCAATCTGGCTATTCGGCTCTTATCGTTTACAATTTCACTATCCTTTAAAGCTTCGCTGGCTATCATGATGGTTGATACCGGAGTTTTAAACTCGTGAGTCATGTTATTAATGAAATCTGTTTTCATTTCGGATATTTTTTTCTGCCTGATGATAGAGAAAAGTGTATATCCAAAGCAAAGCACCAATACAAATAACAAGCCGCCGGTAATAGCCATATTGGCCGTCATCTTGCCTAATATCTCAGAGTTTTTTTGCGGGAACGCCAGGCGGATCAACCCCGGGTCATTCATCACCTCTTGTTTAAAGATCTGGGTTTGATACGTATTAGCCGCAGTAAATGTAGGCTCGGCACCGGTTTTATCTATCGCGGTCGAATAGATTACCGAGTCATTTTTAGCTTGCGATACCTCATAATCAAACGGTGAATAAATGCCCTGGTTATGTAGCTCCATCCGCAATAAAGTATCTACCCAACGCGGGTCGCTTATCCGCTTTTTTAACGGCTCTGCAGATCGTTGATACTCGTCAAATACATTTTGTATAACGTTGGCTTTGCTGGCCTGCAAATTCTGCAATGAATCTGCTGCAAGCATGCGTTTTATACGATTAAGTTTAGCCGATTTTTGCAAACGATCTTGCTCCTGCAGCCATAGCGGGTTGATTTCTTTTTTGACGATCAACTGTACCCCAAACTGTGGATCAGGGTAGGTAAACTTGTGTATTATATATTTCTCGGGTTTTTGGTGTACCTTTTTTGCTGATACCGCCGGATCTTCAATAACCGGTACTATACTTACATAATGCACGCCAAACTCATCTGTAAATGTTTGAGCATGCAGTTGGATGTTACTTTCCAGTTCGTCCAGTTTTTGGCGTGTAATCATCCGTTTTAAACTATCGCGCAATGCAGCCAGCTTGCGCTGGTGGTGGGCCAGTTTATTAACAGAGTCTTCGTTTACAAAAGCTTTAGTACTTTTTGTATTGTCAGATATTTCAATAACCGTTCTTTCGGGTGCAAGTTTAGCAGGCGCATTCCCACGTTGCGCTTTATCCATTAAGAAGTTATACGCGTCCTTCTTGCTTAGTTTAGCTACAACATTGTTTAATGCCTCGTTAACCGAACGGTCAAAAAGCTTAGATTGCATGTTGTACGATTGGCTTAAAAAGTACAATTGCATAGCAACCACGCCCAAAAGCGCAAAACTCATTAAACCAATAATAATACCTATGCTTCGCTTTTTCACCCTGTACTAATATTTAATAGCGCGAATAAATATTATTATAACCCTATTAATATGCCGCGCTAAAAACAAAAATATATTTAAATAAACCGAGAGTAGTTGCTTTTAACAATTTTTAACATATGAAAACAGGATGTACAATGGCCATTGCAAAAGTTATTGGCAGGTATACAACTTTACTTTATCTTCTTTGCATCATGTGTGCCGTTTTGGTACAGCACAAATTTCGTCACCTCGCCTTTATCATTTTTTACAAACTCAACTTCGACATTTGCATCCTTCGCAATAAATTTATTTTGCGTTTCAGGAAATATTTCAATCCTGCCCTGCCCGGTTGCCTGCCCAAAAAGCCTATTTCCTTCTCTAACAATTGTTAAAATTAACCCGGGCCGCAATTCGTATTGCCCAGTGTAAGTTTGCAAAACATCATCGGCCACGGCCACGGTTTTAAACACTTTTGCCCGGTACAGGCCGCTAAAACCATATGCTTTAGCAATGCTATTAACAATTTCCGGAATTATGGCATTACCATTTGCTGTATTCACCATTACCACCAAACCGTTGCCATCCTGCATGCTGCCATAATACCTGTCTCTTATACCCTCGTCAACTCCGCCATGCTCAAAATATTTCGTGCCATCCAGGTCATCTATAAAAGCGCCAAGTGCAGCACTTTTATCTATATAAGGCTGTCTCTTATACACATCT
>DHIR01000164.1:19223-19464 GCA_002403905.1 Mucilaginibacter sp. UBA4741 | reverse complement strand
GCCGTGTGGCGGGCATGTATATGATGCTTACCGCGAAAGGTCCCGTATTTTTTGGCGATACCACGGTAAATGTTAACCCTACGGTTGAGGAGCTGGTTGATATTACGGTATTGATGGAACGCTCGGTAAAACAATTCAACATTAACCCCAGGGTGGCCATATTATCCTATTCAAATTTCGGATCAAATGATGGCCCCGTACCCGAGAAAACAAGAGAAGCTGTGCGTATATTACACGAATC
>DHIR01000164.1:18806-19092 GCA_002403905.1 Mucilaginibacter sp. UBA4741 | reverse complement strand
CGTGCGTATATTACACGAAAAATACCCTGATATGGTTGTCGACGGTGATATGCAGGCTAATTTTGCGCTGAACGCCGCTTTGCTGGCTGATAATTTTCCTTTTTCGACCTTAAATGGCCGGGCTGCAAATACTTTAATATTTCCGAACCTTGAATCGGGTAATATTGCGTATAAGTTATTACAGGAAATAGGCAGCGCCGAAGCCGTTGGCCCCATATTGTTAGGGCTAAAAAAACCGGTACACGTATTACAGTTAGACAGCTCGGTACGTGAAATTGTGAATATG
>DHIR01000164.1:0-18574 GCA_002403905.1 Mucilaginibacter sp. UBA4741 | reverse complement strand
CCATAGCAGTGGTTGACGCGCAGGTGAAAGGGGGTGTGTGAGCTTAAAGCAGAAAGCTAAAAGCGTAAAGGTTATGAGTAACGTAAAAGAATTATGTATTTAAATGGCTAAAATACAAGCATAAAAGGTTAAGCTTTCCGCTTTAAGCTTTCCGCTTTAAGCTTTAATCTCAAATAATATGTACGCTTATATTGATGGAAGATTAGTTTTTAAAAGTCCCGCTTATGTGGTGATAGATGCCGGCGGTGTGGGCTATCATATCAATATCTCCTTAAATACATACTCGCTGCTTACTAATACCGAGCGGTGCAAGCTGTTTACGTGGATGCATGTAAAGGAAGACGCGCATACGCTGTACGGTTTTGCCGATGAAGGCGAACGCAGGCTGTTTTTACATTTAATATCTATACCGGGCATAGGGCCAAATACGGGGCGAATGATGCTTTCGTCCGTTACTCCTGTCGAGATCCAGGCGGCAATTATTAACGGCAATGTTTCTTTGATACAGCGCATTAAAGGTATCGGGCCAAAATCGGCGCAACGCGTTATTTTAGAACTCCAGGATAAACTGCGCAAAGAAGGATCTGAAACATTAAATACGGCCCCCGTAAATAAAACAGTTAAAGAGGAGGCTCTGGCCGCGCTGGTTATGCTTGGCTTTGCCCGTAACACAGCTGAAAAAGTATTGGAGCAGGAAATAAATAAAAACGGCGGTACTTTAACTGTTGAACAGCTTATTAAGTTTGCTTTAAAAAGTTTATAATTACGTGTATTTTAACTTGAACTGTGACAGGGAATTTTACTTATAAATTTCTTATTGCCTTAATATTTATTTCTGCATTTTGCGGGTTAGGAAATGCTTTTGCGCAACAAAAGCCCGCACCCGCCCCTAAAAAAGATTCATTAACCGTTAAAGTACCTTATAATTATACCGGATCAAGAAATGAGTTATTGCGGGAAGGTGTTTTTGACCCGGTTCCGTTTGGTGTAACGCGTACCATCGAATATGACGCGGCCACTAACCAATATGTACTTTATGAGCGTATAGGGAATTTATTGTACCGTCCACCGGTGTATCTTACCTTTACCGAGTATTTGCACTTAATGCAGCTTGGCGAAAAGCGCGATTACTTTAAAAAACTGGCCGACAATTATGCTTACCAGCAGCAGCAGCCAGGTTTTATACCCCCGATAAATGTACACAGCCAAACTTTTGAAAGAATATTTGGCAGCTCCATAATTGATATAAGGCCGCAGGGTTCGGCCGAAGCGGTGATGACAGGGCAGGTAAACGTAAATGAAAACCCGTTATTCAATACCAAACAGCGCAAACAGTTCAATTTCAATTTTGACCAGCATATACAGCTTAATTTAACGGGTAATATTGGTGATAAATTAAAGATCGTTACCAATTATAATACCGATGCCCAGTTTCAGTTTGATAACCAGGTAAAACTGGATTATTTGGGCCACCCGGATGAGATCATACAGGAAATACAGGCCGGTACGGTAAGTATGCCTTTAAATACATCGTTAATAACCGGTACGCAGGCTTTGTTTGGTTTAAAAACTAAATTAAAGTTTGGCAAATTGGATGTAACCTCTATTTTTTCGCAGCAACGCTCGCAATCAAAAAATATAACCATAACCAACCAGGGGCAGCAAGGCACATTCTCGGCCCTGGCATCAGATTACGAGGCTAACAAGCATTACTTTTTATCGCAATACTTTCGTAATAATTATAATAAGGCGCTGGCTAATATCCCCATCATCAGCTCAAATATTAATATTACAAAAATTGAGGTTTGGACAACCAATCGCACCAATGCCACTACCGATTCGCGCGACGTAGTAGGTTTTTTAGATCTGGGTGAAAACGCGCCTTACAATACAGCACAAATACAAGGTGGCTCGGGTTTCTCAGGCTTACCCGCAGGCTTCCAGGGACCGGGGTTTACAGATCAGTCTAATAATTTACTAGCCAATTTACCGGCAAACGCTCGCTTTACCAATGATCCTTCAAATTCTTTGATAGGCTATTTTGCCGCTCATGGCGGTACGGATAACTATGCAAAACTAACCTACGCCCGTAAGCTAACATCGAAAGAATATACGCTGCATCCACAATTGGGTTATATATCATTAAACTATCCTTTGAATAATGATGAGGTGCTGGCCGTAGCTTACCAGTACACGTATAACGGCAAGCAATATCAGGTGGGCGAGTTCTCCAGCGATATACCGGTTAGCCCGGGTACACCAAAACTGTTGTACTTGAAATTATTAAAGAATACCTTACTAAAAACCAATCTGCCTACCTGGAAGTTGATGATGAAAAACATCTACTCATTGAACGCGTTCCAGGTTAGCTCCACTAATTTTAAATTGAGTGTGGCCCGTTTGGATGATAAATCGGGCATTGAAAAGCCGGTAATGGAGGAAGGGCAAAATACAAAAAGCAAGCTTTGGTTAAAGTTAACGGGGCTGGATAATTTAAATCAGCAGGGCGAAAAACAATCTGATGGATACTTTGACTTTTTAGAAGGCGTAACCATTGATTCGCAAAACGGGCGTATTGTCTTTCCCACGGTAGAACCCTTTGGGTCTGACCTGGCCAAACAATTTAATCCCGGCGAAACAGACCTTATCAACCGGTATGTTTATCAACAGTTGTATGACTCCACCAAAACCGTAGCGCAGCAGTTTTTCCCCAAGCTAAACCGGTATACCATTAAGGGTACTTATACGGCGCAGGGCGGCGGTGGCTCATATCAATTAAACGCTATTAATATCCCGCAAGGCTCGGTAACGGTATCGGCAGGGGCAACTAAACTGGTAGAGGGTACAGATTATACAGTTGATTATAACGCGGGCCGTTTAAATGTAATTAACACAGCTATCCTGTCATCGGGCCAACCTATTGATGTTCACTTAGAGAATAATGAGCTTTTTGGTGTGCAGCAAAAGTCATTATACGGTACCAGGCTTGATTATAAGTATAGTCCAAAACTTGCTTTAGGTGCTACGGTAATGCACCTCACCGAGCAGCCCATATCGCAAAACGAAGCCATAGGGGCGGAGTCTATATCAAACACTATTGTGGGCTTTGATGTAAATTATGCTACAGATTCGCGACTGCTTACACGTTTGGTTGATAAGATCCCATTTATTCATACCAAGGCTCCATCATCATTAAACTTTAGCGGCGAGTTTGCCAAATTGCTGCCGGGCAGCCCAAGTGTGTTAAACTATGCCGGTTCAACAAATGGTACATCCTATTTAGATGATTTTGAGAACAGCCAATCTATAATTGATGTTAAAAGTGCCAATACCTGGCAAATATCAGGAACCCCGCAGCTATTCCCCGAGTCACAATTGTTTAATAACCTGAGCTATGGCTTTAACCGGGCACGGCTGGCGTTTTATAATATCGACCCTATATTTTACACTAATTCGGGCTCAATCGGGGTTACACGCAACCAGTTATCAAATCATTATCAACGGCAGATTTTACAAACAGAGGTTTTTCCGTATAAACAATCGGTTACAGGCCAGCCTTTAAGCTTGTCGACTTTAGATCTGGCGTTTTATCCAACCATACGTGGCCCGTATAACTATGCAACAAGCGGTATTAATGCCGATGGCTCGTTACAAAACCCAACTACCCGCTGGGGTGGTATGTACCGTGGTATTTCAACCAATGATTTCCAGGCACTAAACGTAGAGTACATTGAGTTTTGGGTGATGGACCCCTTTCTCTACAAACCAACAGCACCGGGTGGCGACCTTTATTTTAACCTGGGCAGTATATCAGAGGACGTTTTAAAAGACGGCCGTAAAGGTTTGGAAAACGGCTTACCAGTTAATGGCGATCTGAGCACGGTAGATACAACCGCATGGGGTAGGGTGCCAAAGGCACAACCTGTTGTAAATGCGTTTGACAGTAACCCGGCATCACGCGTTATACAAGATGTTGGTTTGGATGGGTTGAGCGATGCGGACGAGCGGGCTAAATTTGCGGCAATTGTTCAGCAGATCAAAGGTACGGTAGGCGGCACCGCGGCCAACGCGTTTGCTAATGACCCATCGTCTGATAATTATCAATATTACCTTGGTCCGGCGCAGGATGCGGCAAAAGCCAGTATACTAGATCGTTATAGTAAATATAATGGTAACGAGGGCAACTCCAAAACTGCCCAGCAATCGCAGGCGGAGCTTGGCCTGCAAACATCGGCCAATACCTCATTGCCTGATGGCGAGGATATTGACCGTGATAATAACATGAGCCAAGACGACCAGTATTTTCAATACAAGGTGTCTATGCGCCCTAAAGACCTTGTAGTAGGCCAGAATTTTGTAAATGATAAACTAACATCGCAGGTTAAACTGGCCGATGGTACAACACAAAATGTTACCTGGTACCAGTTCCGTATCCCTATCGCTTCTTATCAGTCGGCTATTGGTGGGATACAGGATTTTAAGGCAATAAGGTACATGCGTATGTTCATGACCAACTTTGCCGATACTGCTGTATTGCGTTTTGCCACACTACAATTGGTACGTGGCGATTGGAGAGCGTACAATACCGAGAAAAATCCGCTAAACGTAATTGCCGATCCGGCTATTACCAACCCGCCGCTGGATAACGCTGTCATTAACGTAGAAACTGTAAATATTGAAGAAAACGGTAAACGCGTACCTATACCTTACGTTGTACCGCCGGGCATTAACCGTCAGCGCGATTACAATAATCTGCAAACCAATACCCAATTAAACGAACAATCGTTATCATTAAACGTAACCAATCTTGCAGATGGTTACTCGAAAGCAGCGTTTAAAACCTTTTATAACGATTTGCGCAAATACAAGCACCTGCAAATGTTTATCCACGCCGAGGCGAACCAAACGGCATTGCATGATAATGATGTAAGCGCGTTTGTACGTTTAGGGGCAGATTACCAGGATAATTATTACGAGTATGAGATCCCGTTAACCGTTACACAACCCGGTACCGCCAGCCCTAACTCTATATGGCCGGACGCTAACGCAATGGATATTGACTTATCATTATTAACCGATGCTAAAGTGGCTCGTAATAATGCCAAGTTTAACGGCTTGCCATGGCCCATAAATAAACCGTTTACCTATGCCAACGGACGCAACCGTATAACTATAATGGGTGTGCCCGACCTGAGCCGTTTGCGAACGATAATGCTAGGTGTGCGTAACCCATACCGTAATAATTCGTCGGTTGGGGTTGATGATGGACTGAGCAAATCGGCCATTGTTTGGTTTGATGAGTTGCGGCTAACCGATTTTGATAATAAAGGCGGCTGGGCAGCAATTGCCCGTGCTGATTTTAAACTGGCTGATTTTGCCACTGTCACCATATCAGGCAATAAAAGTACGTCAGGCTTTGGCTCGCTTGACTCCAAAATGGAGGATAGGCAGTTAACCAATAACCAGGGTTATGATATATCAGCCAATGCAGATCTGGGCCGGTTTTTACCAAGCAAGGCGGGGATAAAAATACCGGCTTATATCAATGTTTCCAACCAGGTAAATACGCCGCAGTATGATCCGGCGCAATCTGATATCTCCTTAAATCAAACGCTTAACTCGGCAAAATCATCCCAACAGCGCGACTCCATAAAAAATGCCGCCGAAGACTACACCATGCGCAAAAGCATCAATTTTACTAATGTGCATAAGGATAGAGCGCCAACTAAAACCACGGTACATATTTATGACGTTGAAAATTTAAATGCCAGTTATGCTTATACCGAATATACACACCATGATTTTACGACAGAAAACGACCTGGAGAGGACTTATCATGTAGCGTTGGCTTATAATTATGCTAATCAGCCTAAATATATTAGCCCGTTCGAGAAGATTATTAAGACCAATATGCTGGCGCTGATAAGAGATATTAACTTTAGCCTGGCGCCAACCCGTTTAAACTTCAGCATTAATTTTGATCGTTTTTACTCAGAAAATTCATTGCGTAATAATGACCCTACCAACCCGGTGTTAATACCGACAAGCTTTAACAAAACATTTAATATAACCCGTGTTTATGGTATAGGATGGAACCTTACAAAATCATTAACAATGGATATTGATGCCACCAACCTATCAGTAGTTGATGAACCTTATGGCCGCTTGGATGGTTTAAAAATTGATACCCTTTGGCAAAACATACGTAAACTGGGGCGTACCACTAATTACAACCACACGTTTAATATAAACTATACCGTACCGCTAAACAAAATACCCGGCATGGACTGGACGGCGTTGGGTGCCCACTACAGCACCAATTTTACATGGCAGGCCGCGCCGGAGTTTGCTATAGGCAACCCGCAGTTTAATGTTGGTAACAGCATACAAAACGCCCGCAAAATACAACTGGACCCCGCCTTAAACATGACTGCCTTATATAATAAGATAGCCTATTTAAGAAATGGCAGCAACCCTAAAAATAGTACAGCTACCAGGTTACTGGTTGGCTTTATAACTAGTATTAAAAACGTTACTGCATCGTACACCCGTACTGATGCTACCTTTTTACCAGGGTACCTGCCGCAGTCAAATTTATTTGGTGAGGATTTGAGTTACGACTCACCGGGCCTGGGCTTTTTATTAGGCAGCCAGAATGATATACGCGGTAGAGCCATTAGTCAGGGTTGGATCTCAAGAGATACATTACAGAATCAATTGTATGTGCAATCCGTTGACGAGGATCTGCGTTTAAAAGCAAGTGTTGAACCGATATCCGACCTGCGAATACAATTAAGTGCGTTTAAAACACAGCATCATACGTATCAAACTAACTTTAAATTTTTAAGTGCCACCAACGATTTTGAGAACCTGTCGCCGTCAACCACCGGTAATTATAGTATTTCTTATTTTTCGCTGGCTACCGCTTTTTCAAAGGAGAAGGGGGTTAACAATACATCCGCACCGTTCCAGAAATTTTTGGATAACAGGAGCGTAATTTCTCAGCGCTTAGGGCATACCAATCCAAACTCAAGTACGGTAGCGGGCGGTTTTGCTGACGGTTATGGACCTAACTCGCAAAATGTATTGGTGCCCGCCTTCCTTGCGGCTTACACGGGCAAGGATGCTTCGGGTGCAAGCTTAAATCAATTCCCTAATATACCTATACCAAACTGGCAAGTTACCTATAGCGGGTTGGGCCGTATGCCATTGTTCCAGGATTTGTTTGAATCGTTTGATATAAGGCATGGCTATCAATCATCCTATACTGTAGGCGATTATAATACCTTATTGCAGTATAAAGAAAGTAACGGTTCGGCAAGTTCAAGGGATGTTAATAATAATTTCCTTCCGCGGTTCCAGTTTTCGCAGATCACTATCATGGAGCAGTTTGTCCCGCTGATTGGTATTGATATCCGCTTTAAAAATAACATGACCGCTACTTTCGACTATCGCCAAAGCCGTGCATTAAGTTTAAGCTTGTTAAACAGCCAGCTTACCCAGTTAAATGAGCATGTGGTAATGTTTGGCTTCGGCTATAAAACTAAGGACTTTAGGTTCCCGTTTGGGTTATTTAATAACCTGATATTGAAAAACGACCTGAACTTTAAGCTGGACTTTGCTTTACGCGATAACAAAACCTTAATATATCAGGCCGATGTTACCGCCGCGCAAGTATCATCAGGCGCACAAAATATTACCTACCGCCCGTCTATTGATTATACCATCAGCCAGCGGTTTATATTGAACATATTTTACGATTCGAACCTAACCAAGCCATTTACATCGCAGGCGTTCAATACATCATTTACCAACTTTGGGGTTAATTTGAAGCTGTTATTGCAGTAATTAATAATTGGTGGCCCAAGTGTATCTAAATGTTTCTGGGTCGGCCCAACCTGTACAAGGAATTAATTAATTTTTTCACCTGCGCTTTTCTTCTCCTCTTCCTTTTGCTGCTTTTTCAACTCTCGCTTTAACTTACGCTCTGCCCGCTTTTGTTTACGTATTGCCTTTTTTATTTTGCGGTTTTGCTTGTTGAGCTCGTGTTCACTCATGCGGGCGGTGGTAGCTTTTTGGGTTTTTTCGTCATAGCCTACTGCAGATTTAAGGCCCAATAATAAACTTTGCCAAATAGTTTTAAAGAATGGCGAGTTTATCGGGCGCTTATAAACCACGTTGAATGATCGCGGTATTAAACCTTCTTTATCAGGGTTGTTATGTTTTAAAATAAATATGTTGGCAAAAAGGCTTACTATCAATTTTTGCTTGAGTATGGCATTAGTGGTATCGGCCCTTAAAATATTTACTTTAAGGTCATTGTATAAAACGGTGGTTTTACCCTTAGATGTTTTGCTGTTGGCTTTAAAATTAAACTCAAGTTTTTTAAGCTTCCCGGATGTTATTTTTATCATAGCCAGCGGCATAGTAGCCGGGTTAACCGCTTGCAAATCCATTGGCCCTAAGCTGCCTTTATAACTATAAGCCGCATCCTTGGCTGTTAAATCAAAAGTAAATGTAGCCTCAAACTTACCGTGGTCCATAAAATAGCTGCTTACATACACCGTACTTATATTGTTTTTTTGCAAAGCTTCTTTATTGTTGGTGATGTTTAAAAACCGACCGTAGGTTCTGTTAAAGCTAATAGTGCCGGTTTTATGCGATTTTTTATTGTACTCGCTATAATTCACATCAATACGCCGGGTTATAATGGTATCGATCTTTAAATCTATACCTATCGTATGTATAGCAACATTAGGGAAACTGGCAACTTTATTGAGCTTACTTTGAGGCTTATTGGGATTGTTAAACAGATCAAAAATGCCATGACTTATAATTAAGCTTGAAGCATTTATACTTCGATATTTATGATAAGTAAGAAAGTCAAAATTATTTAGTTGAACAGAATCCAATTTTAAGGAATACTTATCCAGCATGGTGTTATTAAAAAACGTATGGGTGTTTACCGGGTCAATTACTACCCCTTTTATATTTAATTGAGATATACGTGTAGAAAGCTTTAGTTTTTTAATAGTATAGATGTATAAGCCGTTTAAGGTTTTGCCTTTGTAGTTATTCAAATCAGCTACTATATCCTTGCAATAAAGCAACCTCGATCTATCAGTTTGAGTGGCCGAATCTATAAGCAACTCGTTAGCCTGCAAATTCATTTCTTTAAGCTCTGATACCTCTAACTTATTACCCGAATAATCATCATACTTAAATTTAACATCATTTAAAAATATATCGCCAACGTGTACATATTTTAATGATTTGGATATTTTTTGCCACGGGGTGCGGAGATCTTTAACTGTAGTGTCTTTAGTATGATTTAGTTGGTAGCTAATATGTACTTCGGGTTCGGTGAGGGTAATGCGATCAATATCCAGTATATGCTGAAAGTATAATTTAAACGGGTGTATATGCGACAAGACTAATCGTTTTACATGAAATGTAGTTAGGTTATTAGGGGCAAGGTGTAGTTGTTTGCGATGATTATAGACCGCGCTGTCAACCTTAAAATCGATGTTATAAATAATTATACGCCCCTCAAGTACATGCAGTTCGGCAGACGAAAAATCAACATTATACAGGCTATCTGTACTGGTAAGCACCGCACTTTTTACTTTGCCAGATAATATTGGCGACCAGTACCGGTTAACAAAAAACGCCAATCCCAACAGCAATACAATAAAAATGGTTACACTAACCAGCGTTACTTTTTGCCATTTATATTTTAAAAAATTTAATGCCATTTCGTATCTGATTACTGTTTTTTAAGATTTGCTATCGAGTCTCTTTTCGCCTGACGCCTTGCCTGGCGGTCTTCTTTTCGCTTTTTGCGGTCTTCTTTAAATTGATTAAACTTGTCAACCAAGGTACTTACTTTGGCTACAACTTTATTAACCTTGCCTTCTGTTTTTTTATCAAAACCTACGCTTGGCTTTAATCCGTCAAGTAACCCTTTGTATAAAAAATTAAAGAATGATACTGTTGGTTCGCGCTTCAAGTCGATTGGCCCCGGGCGGAAAACTCCTTTTTTATCCGGGTTTTCATTATTAATAATAAGCGAGTTTGCTATTTTTGATATAAAACCCTGTTTTTGCAGTTCGGCTTTACCATCAACTTTTTTTAGCAGCTGCACATTTAGGTTTTTATAATAGAACTCCAGGTGCCCTTTGCTATTGTAATTATTGGCATCAACATTAAAATTTAAACGCTCTACATCGGCAGATTGCACGTGTACCAATGCTAACGGTTTTACCAGCTTATCTAATATCCGTCCATCAAACTTGCCCAATGTGCCCGAGTAGTTAAACGCGCCGTTCTTAGCATTTAAATTGAATTTAAAGTTTACCTGTAATGGTGCCACATTCATAAAATGGGTGCTGATACGCGCTATCATGAACGGACTGGTCTTTTTTACATCAGCATCATTTGTAACATTAAAAAAGTGGCCGGTGGTATTGTTAAACGTAATTATACCAGTTTGCTGGGTAGTGGCATCCAACTCCGAATAAATAATATCGCTATGGGTAAGGTTTAGCTTGCTCAGCTTCATATCCAATGCTACCTTTTGCAATTCCTGGTGTGGGTCCTTGCCAATTTTTATAGATTTTTTGCCCTTGTAATTACTGTTGCTGTATATCTGCACATTGGCATTGGTAATATTCATGGCACCGGCATACAGCTTTTGGTCGCGCAGGAAACGTTGCAAGTCGATATCAAGTATAGCTATCTTCTTAAATTTCAAAGTAAATATATCGCCTGATGTACCCAGTTTTTCATAAAACTCGGTATGGTTATATCTTGGTAAAAAAGATACACCATCCAATATGATCTCACGCCTGGCCGTCGAGAAATAGATCTGTTTCAATTCGGCTTTATACATACTGTCGGGAGTAGCTATTTTGTAATTATGTAATACAAACTCAACGCCCTTGGTATAATAAAAACGGGTGCTATCCAGGGCAGAGAGCGAGTCAATTAAAATGCGCGATATATTAATATCCAGATGATTTATTGCCGTTCGCTTAGTTACCGGGTTGCTTTTATTAATATAATTTACGCTGATATCCTTTAACGAAATAGAATCGATACGCAACTGTTTAAATATGTTTTTAACTAACTGGTAAGGTGTTTTTGGCTTACCCACCTTTACAGTATCATTAAAACTATAGCGTTTGTTTACAATAGTGAGGCTGGGTTTATCAATAGATATATTGTCAATGATCAGGATCTTTTCTTTATACGCTTTTTTAGCGCCTACGTTTTTAATGGTTAGTTTTTTAACACTTAGTGTAAACAGATTGTCTGGTGCTTTTTTTTCGATTACCAGCTTTTGGTAGACTGTCGAATCGGGTATCAGCTTAAAATCAGAGAGCGTAGCATCGCCCGAAGCCAGGTCGAGGTCGAAATTAGAATATTCAATATGATACAAACTATCGGTTGATTGGAGTATCATCTCCTTCAGCTTTGCCTGTAGCAGAGGCTTCCACTTATCGCCGGCTACATATCTTTTATACAGATACCACCCGGTAGCACCTAGTAGAAATATAAATACCAATATAATTATGGGCCATATACGTATAGTGTATTTTTTAGGAGGGGTGTGTTGCGTCATTAATTTGTTTGCAATTAGATATTTGTATAACAACAATACTCCGGTTTTGTTAACCAGGTGTTACTTCTGTAAAGAATACAGCTGTTAATACCTTTTTTTACTTTTATAATTCTGCCAATCTGTCATCCTTATATTTAAATTTTTGTATTTTTGCTGCTCAATTTTTTTACAACGATGATAGATTTGGTTATTCCGAATAAAATACATGACGAGAGCAGGCAGGGCGAGGCTTTATTGTTAGATCCTGTTGCAGGGAAAAATAACGGGCGTAAACTATATATAGAAAGCTATGGCTGCGCCATGAATTTTTCTGATAGCGAGATAGTAGCATCTATATTATCTGAACAGGGATTTGAAACTACCCGCGATTACAATGATGCTGATGTTATTTTCATCAACACCTGTTCAATCCGTGAGAATGCTGAAACACGTGTCCGTAATCGCCTTAAAGAATTTAAGGTTGCCAAAGGTAAAAAACCCGGAATGGTGGTTGGCGTATTAGGCTGCATGGCCGAACGTTTAAAAGCCAAATTTTTAGAAGAAGAAAAACTGGTGGATGTAGTAGTAGGCCCCGATGCTTACCGCGACCTGCCAAACTTGATAGACCAGGTTGATAGCGGGCAAAAAGCAGTTAACGTGCTATTATCCCGCGAGGAAACTTATGCGGATATTAGCCCGGTACGTTTAAACAGCAATGGTATAAATGCTTTTGTATCTATTATGCGCGGTTGCGATAATATGTGCTCATTTTGCGTAGTGCCATTTACCCGTGGCCGCGAGCGTAGCCGCGATGCCATATCCATAGTAAACGAATGTACCGACCTGTTTAACAGCGGATATCGTGAGGTTACGTTGTTAGGGCAGAATGTGGATAGTTATAAATGGACAAGCGAAGATGGAACTCAGTACGTAAATTTTGCGAACCTGCTGGAGCTAGTAGCCTTGATCAACCCAGACCTTCGGGTGCGTTTTTCAACATCGCATCCAAAAGATATTACAGACGAGGTTTTATATACCATTGCCAAATACGATAATATTTGCAACTATATTCACCTGCCGGTACAATCAGGGAACAGCCGTGTGCTGGAGTTGATGAACCGTACGTATGACCGCGAATGGTATATTAACAGGATAGATGCTATACGCCGTATTATACCGGAATGTGCTATATCAACCGATGTTATTACCGGGTTCTGTACCGAAACGGACGAAGAACATAAAGAAACCGTAAGCATGATGGACTATGTGCAGTATGATTTTGCTTACATGTTCATGTACTCAGAGCGTCCCGGCACATTAGCTGCCAAGCGTTACGCGGATGATATTCCTGAAGCAACTAAAGCGGCGAGGTTAACAGAGATCGTGGCCTTACAGCAAAAGTATTCACTGGTGCGTTTACAGGCTCAAATAGGTAAAGTGCAGAAAGTTCTGATAGAAGGCTTTTCAAAAAAATCAAAGAATGATTACTGCGGAAGAACTGATCAAAACGCCATGATGGTATTCCCGGTTGACGAAAGATATAAACCAGGCCAGTATGTTAACGTTATGGCAGAGCGCAGTACAACAGCAACGTTGATGGGGACAATAGTGCCCCCCGACCCCCTGAAGGGGGAGTAATAATATCAATAGATTTATTATTGGGCTTTTAAATATAAATTAAACTAACCTATATTATTCCCCCTTTAGGGGGCTAGGGGGCATGGAAATACAAGAAATTAAACAACGTTACGGTATCATTGGCAACTCGCCGTTATTAAACCGGGCAATAAATATAGCTAACCAGGTATCGCCTACTGATATCTCTGTTTTAATAACAGGAGAGAGTGGTAGCGGTAAAGAGGTTTTCTCGCATATTATACACCAAATGAGCCCGCGCAAGCATGGGCCGTTCATTGCGGTTAACTGCGGTGCAATACCCGAGGGGACTATCGATTCTGAATTATTCGGTCACGAAAAAGGAGCTTATACAGGTGCCGTTGGCGAGCGTAAAGGTTATTTTGAAACTGTAAACGGTGGTACTATATTTTTGGATGAGATTGCCGAGATGCCGCTGGGCACGCAAGCCCGCTTACTGCGTGTTTTAGAATCGGGCCAATACATAAAGGTAGGATCATCAAAAGTAGAAAAAACCAATGTGCGTGTTATTGCAGCAACCAATGTTGATGTTTATGACGCGGTAAAGAATGGTAAATTCCGCGAGGATCTTTATTATCGTTTAAATACTGTGCCTTTGCGTATACCACCGCTACGCGACAGGAAGGAAGATATTTACTTGCTGTTTAGAAAATTCACATCAGACTTTACTGATAAATACCGTACGCCACCTATCCAATTGGATGAAGAAGCGCAACAGGTATTAATAAATTACTCATGGCCGGGTAACGTGCGCCAGTTAAAAAACATGGCCGAGCAGTTGGCGGTTTTAGAGCGCGATCACGTAATTACCGGTCAAACTTTATTGACTTACATTCCGCAGGAAGCAAATGGTAAAAATCTGCCTATGCGGTTAGGTAACCAGGGAAAAGAAGATTTTTCTGAACGTGACATATTGTACAAGGTATTGTTTGATATGAAGCGCGATATGGTGGAGCTTAAAAAACTGGTGGCCGATATTATTGAGCATGGTGGGGTTACACCGAGCTTCGCCAATCAATCGCAAGCTATCAACCAGTTGTACCGCGATATTGAAATGCCGGGCGGCAACACCGATCAACAATTTACTATACAACAACCCGTTAATAACAACGATGGCTATAATATAACGCACGAAGCCGAAGAGGTGGAAGAGTCGTTATCACTTATAGAGAAAGAATCTGACTTGATACGTAAGGCCCTTAAAAAACATAAAGGCAAACGTAAACTGGCCGCAAACGAATTGGGCATATCAGAAAGAACGTTGTACAGAAAAATAAAAGAATTAAATTTATAGGGTTGATGAAAAGGTTACTGGGTATATTTTTAGTGTTGAATGCTTTAGTTTTTGTTTCTCCGGGATGCTATTCGCTTTCAGGATCGGCGGTTCCACCTGCAATGCGTACCATAAACATTGGTTTTTTTGAGAATAATGCACCAATAGTTGTAGCCAACTTAAGCCAGGTATTAACAGAAGCTTTAAAAGAACGGATACGCTCTACCACCCGCCTAAGTATTGTAACAGGCGAAGGCAATGCCAACATGACCGGTGCAATAACGAAGTATTATTATGCCCCGGTGTCTATCCAGGCCTCTAATCCAAATGCACCGCCAATTGCCGATGCCGAAGTTTTAAGTATTACCGTAAGGGTTAAATTTGTGTATGATGCTGATAAAAAACTTAATTTCGACCAGGAGTTTACTAAAACAGCCAACTTTACGGGCGATATAAACTCGCAAGAACAGGCACTGATCAGAACCATCACCAAACAGTTAATTGACGATATTTTTAATAAGGCCTTTAATAATTGGTAAGTATTTTATAGCTTCATCCCCGTGAACGAACAAGTAGATAATGCAGAGTACGAATTTTTATGGAAGCTATTAGCCAATCCGGCTGATCCCAATCACTCGTATATCTTTAATTTACAATCGTTAGTTACGGATTATCCGCAGAGCGGAGCCTTACGTGCATTATTAATGCCTAACGGTGATAAGCGTCATTTAAAACACGCCGCAGCTTATTTTAACCCGGTAGTATTACATAAATTAGCTACCGCGCCTGATAGCTTGCCAGTGGTAACATCAGAACAAGTTGTTTATAGCGATGAGCCGCCGGCTGTATATGCCGATGCTTATTTTAATATACCGGTTGCCGAACCGTTTGTACCACTAACTGCTGAGCCTGAAACAGCTTATTACCATGTAACGGACGATGATGCAGTAGAAGATCATCAAACAGATACACCTTATAATACATTTGCCGAGGAAGCTAGTGCCGATAATCAGCAAAATGATTTGGCAAATGCATACAATACATTTGCCGAGAATGAAAAGGATCTGGATAACTATCCGGGGCACTGGGCAAAAGAGGCCGAACCGCTTGCTCAACCTATAACTGATACCTATAGTCAGGAGATCCCGTCACAAGATTTTGATAAGCCTGCGCCATATACTTACCCGGTACCCGAAAACGCGGTTGACCATGCAGATAATGTATACACCCAACCCGAAGTTATTGCTGAGACAACTCCTATACAGGAAAACTATGTGCATGAAGCTGTAGCAGCCCCGTTAGCTGAAGAGTTAGCATCTGTCGGAGTAGAAGAAACTACGGCAATACCAGCTGTTAAAGAAGAAAATACACTTGAGCAGGAATATAATGCGCATTTAGCGGATAGCTATACAGAACCAACGGAGCCGGTATCATCATATGATGACGTTAGGTATTTTCATCAGGATATTGATGATGAGGTGTATGATGAGATTGTTAGTATTGAAGATATTGGTTTGGAGCAATTAGCGATCCTTAATAAATCTGCTAAAGAGGATGCTGTTATTGCTGCGCCTGCAGCAAATGAAAATCATTTTGTTTTTGAGCCGGCGATTGCAAAAAGCAATGATGAAGAGCCACAGCAGTATGAAATAGCTGCCGAAAGGAAACCATTTATACTGGAGCAAACAACAAACAATCAGGCAAACAACGATGTATCAAAATACAACGATGAAAAAATGCCTTACTCGTTTATGTGGTGGCTGGATAAAACCCGTAAAGAACATGCGGATATATACCAGCCTTATGTAAGTAGCTCAAGCCCGTCTGCTGCCAAACCCAAAAACAAAGAAGTTGTAGACGAGTTGCAGCAGCAGTATTATCAAAACATTGTTAGTACCAGTTCTATAAATGATTTGAACCAGGCACCGCCAAAAACGGCATTAAACTCATCGCCTAAAAAAGGTGATAAAATAATTGAGCGCTTTATACAGGAAGAACCGCAAATTAAGCATCCAAGCGGTATTAAACTGAATAATGAGAACAAAGCAAAGCGAAGCTCGGAAGATAAAGAAGAGCTGGTAACCGAAACATTGGCCCGTATTTATACCGAACAAATGCTTTATCATAAAGCTATATTGACATATAAAAAATTGATGTTGAAATTCCCGGAAAAAAGCCTTTACTTTGCAGGCCAAATTGAACAGTTAGAAAGTAAAATAAATTAATATAAAGAAATGTATTTAGTATTATCAATCATTGTTGTTATAGTGTGTGTGCTTTTGGGTATCATCGTATTGATACAAAATCCTAAAGGGGGTGGTTTATCGTCAAATTTTTCAAGCTCATCACAATTAATGGGTGTACAAAAAACCGGAGACTTCTTAGAAAAAGGTACCTGGGTATTGGCCATAACCTTAATGGTTTTGGCATTGGCAATTAACGTGGTAACAAAAGGCGGATCAGCTAAAAGCGATTCACAGTATAATGACCAGTTAGAAAAATCATTAAAAGCTCCGGTAGCTGCGCCAAACTCGCCAACTACACAACCGTTGCAATTACCGGCAAAAAAATAAGCCGTTTTAAAAAACATAATAAGAGGCTTTGGAGTTTTACCTTCAAAGCCTTTTTTGCATTAGTACTGTCATCATGGCATTGATAAATCAGAATAAAATAAACCCATAAATAGTTGGGTTACGTAAATCTGACAATACAACAGTATATATGTCAAATTACAGGCTTGGCATAATTGATGTGTAAAAGCAAGCAAAGTATAAACTTATAATAACCAAAAAATAAATATTAGTATGTCATTAAACATTAAACCTATCGGAGACAGGGTAGTAGTTGAAGCTGCACCCGCCGAAACGAAAACCGCTTCAGGTATTTATATTCCTGAAACCGCGCAGGAAAAACCACAGCATGGAAAAGTTGTAGCAGTGGGCCCGGGTAAATATGCCGAGCAAACAGGTAATTTAATACCATTGTCAGTTAAAACCGGCGATAAGGTTCTTTACGGAAAATTTGCAGGCCAGGAAGTTACCATTGAAGGTAAGGATTACCTGATCATGAGGGAATCGGATATTTATATCGTACTTTAATTAATTGACTGAATCATTGAATTTCATTCACTCATTCACTCATTCACTAATTCAAAATTAAAAATATGTCAAAGCAAGTTAAATACAATGTTGAAGCGCGCGACGCCCTGAAAAGAGGAGTTGATATTTTATCGAACGCGGTTAAAGTAACGTTAGGCCCCAAGGGACGCCACGTAATTATTGATAAAAAATACGGTTCGCCGGTAGTAACCAAGGATGGTGTTACCGTAGCGAAAGAAATTGAATTAAAAGACCCCATTGAAAATATGGGCGCGCAGATGCTGAAAGAAGTAGCCTCAAAAACTGCCGATATTGCAGGCGACGGTACTACTACAGCCACTGTATTGGCCCAGGCCATTGTTACAGCGGGTATTAAAAACGTGGCCGCAGGCGCAAACCCGATGGACCTGAAACGCGGTATAGATAAAGCTGTTAGAAAAGTTGTAGAAGACCTGCAAAAACAAAAACAGGATGTTGGTGACGATTTCAGCAAGATCAAACAGGTTGCGGCTATATCAGCCAATAACGATGAGCAAATTGGCGAAATGATAGCCGATGCGATGAAGAAAGTTGGTACAGGCGGTGTAATTACCGTTGAAGAAGCAAAAGGCACCGAAACAGAAGTTAAAACTGTTGAAGGTATGCAGTTTGACCGTGGTTACCTTTCGGCCTATTTTGTAACTAATACAGATAAAATGGAAGCAGAACTGGAAAACCCTTATGTGCTTATCTATGATAAAAAAATATCGTCGATGAAGGAATTGCTGCCTATTTTGGAAAAACAGGTACAAACCGGCAAACCTTTATTAATTATTGCTGAGGACCTGGACGGCGAAGCCTTATCAACCTTAGTGGTAAATAAAATACGCGGCTCGCTGAAAGTAGCTGCTGTTAAAGCCCCCGGCTTTGGAGATCGCCGTAAAGCTATTTTAGAAGACATTGCTA
>DHIR01000265.1 GCA_002403905.1 Mucilaginibacter sp. UBA4741 | reverse complement strand
TAATATTATGTACTTTTGATTTGTATAAACCTTTGTATGAGAGTTGCTTCAATATTCCTGCTGATATTTTGTTTGTCGCTTACCGCATCGGCACAACAAAAAGCCGACACCTTGTTTTTTGAAGGCTTTACCGGGACAACGCTAAACCGTACCGTATGGAACATTGAGGTTAACCCACATACAGATAATAATGAGCAGGAAGCCTATATTGATTCAACCGGGGTTTTATCGGTAAAAAACGGATTGCTAACTATTATACCGCTATATCGCCCGGGTTATAACATGAACCGGCAAAAACCAAACGATTTCATTTCGGGCAGGATAAATACACGCAATAAGTACGAGTTTGTTTACGGTACCGTTTCGGCACGGATGAAGATTGCCGCGGGTGACGGCTTGTGGCCTGCCTTCTGGATACTAGGTAAAGGCCGCTGGCCCGATGCCGGCGAAATAGACGTTATGGAAACCGTTGGCGACTCTACCTGGGCAAGCAATGCCATACACGGGCCAACATATCATGGTAATACGCCTCTATTATCCCGCAATGTTTTCCCTAAAGGTACTGATGTAACCCAGTGGCATATCTACACCGTGGATGTTAAGCCAACCAGTATAACCTTCAGTATTGACGGCAAAGTTACTTATACCGCTACTAAAGAAATGGTTGAAAAATATGGCAACTGGGTGTTTGATAACAACAAATATCTCATTCTTAACCTTGCTCTAGGTGGCGGCTACCCACAGGGAGTTTTTAAGATGAAAGGCCCATACCCAGGCTTGACGCAAGCTACCGTTGACAAAATAAAAGACGGCCAGGCTTCAACAGTTGTTGATTGGGTACTGATCACTAAGAACTAGTTAACTTAAAACTTTCTCGTAACAACTAAACCGAATTCCGGGGCGGTGTTTCAGATTGATCTCTCCGGCATAAACATATCCCCATTTCGGGAATAGCCGATTTGTGGCTTCGTTAACAACATTGGTATCAACCCGTACTTTTTTAATATCGCGATTAATGGCTACTTGCTCGGCTTGTTGCATTAATTGGGCGGCTATGCCCTTGCCCTGGTGATGTACACTTACAGCAAGGCGGTGTACAACTATAGCTTGCTCGGTAATATCCCAGCCAACATCTGCATATTCTGCGTCCTGGTCTGTAGTTATAGCTATCACACCGGTTATGTCGCCATTTTCATCGGCCACCCAAAGCTGGTTTAATGTGATGTCTTTTTCAAAAACAGCAGCGTTAGGGTAGGTATTATCCCATTGAAAATTGCCTGCTGCATTCATAACGGGCACCAGTTCTCTTATTAATTGCAGTATTGGCGGGATATCTATAAGGTTAGCGCAGCGGATAATCATAATTGTAAAAGTAGTAATTCAGTTTCAGTTTGCATATCACAGGGAGCTTTGCTACTTTAGATCGTTGATATAACACAACCTAAACACATTGCCATGATGAAATACCTGCTACTCTTATTTGCTGTTGCTACCATACATACAAATGCCCAAATACCACTAACTTTTAATAAACGCTTTGTTGAAAGCGAAAACAAATGGGTAGCGCTTAGGGGCAAAACTGACAGTATTTATATGTTTGGCTTTATTTACCTGGATGCAAGCGCTGGTTTGTCTGTACGGGAAGAGGGAACATTCAAGATAACCAGTAACAATACCTATGTGCCAACCAAGCCGTCTAATGCTATCTATACTGCAAGGCTGCAGGACAACCAGATAAAAGTAGCCTGGATACCGGCCGAAAAACTTATTGAATTGCAAGTTACTGACCCGCCCGACTGGTTAAAAATTTATAAAACAGACACTACATCGGCAGCTTATCTTTTTAGATGGGGATTTACTTATAACGGTGGCAATGAAATAGAAAAAGCATTATATTACTTTGACCGGGTAAAAAAAATCGACCCCCACTATCCGGGCTTGGAGTTTGAATATATTTATGCATATAATGCATCCAAACAATATGGTAAGGCAATAGCCATGATAGAAAACGTGCTTAAAACGCAGCCTAATAACGGTAACTTATATAAAGAATTGGTATTTGCCCAGGCAAACTCAAACCAATTAAGCAAAGCCGAAGAAACCTATAAGCAAGGCATTGCCCATTGCGGTAATGATACAAAAGCCGAAATGTCTTTTAATATTGCCTATACTTATTACGTACAAAAAAATAAAGACAAGTTTATTTACTGGGCGGATGAATCAAAGCAATGGATGGTGCCAAAGGACCCGCGCATAAACGGTTTAGCGCAGCTAAAAGCTGTGCTGGATAAATAGGATTGTTATCCTACTCCATCCCTATTATACCTATACTTATAATCAATAGGCGATAGGCCGGTTATTTTTTTAAATACGGTACTAAAGGTTTTAACATCGGTATAGCCAACATCATACATTACTTCGTTTATATTTTGCGGGTATTTTCCAGGTGCTTTTGGCGGCTTCTATTTTTACACGTTGAATGTATTCGGCAGGGGTGTTATTGGTTGCTTTTTTAAACCTGCGGATAAAATGCCGGCGGCCAATAGCAAAACGGGTGGCCAAGTCTTCGATAGAGATCTTATCTGCAAGATTCTCTTCAATAAACTCCTGTGCTTATTTCTAAAAGTTTCCATCATTTACAAAGCTGTATGCTATTTATTGGTTTTATACGTTATAATATACTCAGAGTAATATCTTTGGTGTTTATAACAACCAATTGCCCTCTGCTATCGTATTGGGATAAAGATTTTCACAATTAAAGCAGCCGGAATAAACTTATATGTACAGAATTGTTTTTTACGTTTTTTTTCTGCTGATCACAGTTTCATTAATTCCGAGGGCGTATGCCCAAAAGAAATATTCTATTAACGGGACCATTAAAGATGCAGCCACCGGCGAAACCTTAATAGGTGCCTCTGTAAAACTGCAAGGGTTACAGCAAAACGGTGCTGCAACCAATGGTTATGGCTTCTTTTCGTTAACTGCACCCGAAGGCGATTACACATTGGTTATAAGTTATATAGGTTATGAAACTATAAACCAGCCCATCAAGCTCAACAAAAACGCGCAGGTAAATATTTTGCTTACCAGCAGTAATACGCTAAAAGAAATATCTATTAGCAGCAATACCAATAAAAACGACAATGTAGATAACCCCCAAATGGGTGTAACGCGGCTTGATCTTAAACAGATAAATAATGTACCTGTAATATTTGGCGAGAAAGATATTTTAAAAACCATACAGCTTTTACCGGGTGTAAAATCAACCGGCGATGGCAATACCGGGTTTTATGTACGCGGGGGCGGGTCTGATCAAAATTTGATCCTGCTGGATGAGGCCATTGTATATAACGCGTCACACTTGTTTGGTTTCTTTTCAACCTTTAACTCTGATGCCATAAAGGATGTGAGCCTATATAAAGGTGGTATGCCCGCGCAATATGGCGGCCGTCTCTCATCAGTATTGGATATTAAGATGCTGGATGGTAATGATAAAAATTATACCGTGCAAGGTGGTATTGGTTTAATAGCATCGCGTATTAAAGTGGAGGGCCCCATCGTAAAAAATAAAAGCTCATTTATGATAAGCGCCCGCCGTACGTATGCCGATCTTTTTTTAAAACTATCGCCCGACTCGACCACCCGTGGCGCCAGCCTGTATTTTTATGATCTAAATGCTAAGTTCCATTATCGTTTTGATGATAAAAATACGCTTTACTTATCGGGCTATTTTGGTAAGGATGTATTAGGGCTAAAAGATAATTTCGAAACAAACTGGGGCAACCAAACGGCTACATTGCGCCTTAATCATATTTTTAACAGCAAGTTGTTTTTAAACACATCGCTTATATACAGTAATTATAATTTTATTGTACAAAGCTTTTCATCAAACAATGATTTTAAGGTTACTTCAAAAATACGCGACTTTAACCTGAAGGAAGATTTCGAATATTTTTTATCTGATAAAAACACTTTGCATTTTGGTATTAACGCAACCCACCATAACATATCACCTGGCGATATTAGTTCGTCCAACAGGTCTGCGGTAAACCCGCAAAGTATTCAGGACCGTAACGGCCTTGAGTCGTCAGCCTATGTATCTGACGAATGGCATGCAAGCACTAAATTAAATCTTTTGTATGGGGTTAGGCTATCTATGTTCTCGTTATTAGGGCCGGGTACATTTAATACTTATGATGCTAATGATGTACTTACAGCTTCAAACACTTATAATTCGGGCGATTTTGTGCAAAGCTATATTAACCCCGAACCGCGACTTTCTGTAAGCTATAAATTTAATGATCAAAATTCTTTAAAGGCATCCTATAACCGCAATACGCAAAACATCCACTTAATTTCTAACTCGACAGCCAGCTCGCCTACTGATCTGTATGTAATGAGCAGCAACAATATTAAGCCCGGCATTTCAGACCAGGCGGCATTGGGCTTTTTTAAAAACTCGGCCAATAACCAGTATGAGTTCTCTACAGAAATTTATTATAAATGGCTAAAAAATCAGATCGATTATAAAAACGGGGCGCAGTTACTTGCCAACCAGGATGTAGAATCGCAATTGGTATACGGGCAAGGCCGGGCATACGGATTGGAAGTGTTTTTTAAGAAACATTACGGAAAGTTAAATGGCTGGATAGGTTATACCCTATCAAAAACCGAGAACCGGTTTGATGCTATAAATAACGGCAATTATTTTGCTGCAACGCAGGACAGGGTACATGATATGAGTTTAGTACTTATTTATAAACTAAGTACCCGCTGGACATTGTCTGGCACATTTGTTTACGGCACCGGCAACGCGGTTACCTATCCGCATGGTAAATATTTAGTTGGTGGTTTAACTACCCTTTATTATAGCGACCGAAACTCTGACCGCCTACCGCCATATAGCCGTATGGACCTTGGCGCTACCCTGGAAGGTAAGCAACATAAACGATTCCACTCCAGCTGGACGTTTGGTTTATATAATGCTTATAACCGCAAAAACCCTTATACCATTAATTTCCAGGATAACCCGGATGACCATACACGCACACAAGCAGTTAAAACAAGCTTGTTTGGCAGAATACCATCAGTTACTTATAACTTTACTTATTAGTATATGAAAGTTAAATATATATTACCTGCTATAGCTTTATTGAGTATCCTTATTGGCTCATGCAAAAATGTAATAGATCTTAAGCTTAATGATGCCGCACCGCAACTGGTAATTGAAGGCAACATAACAGACCAATTAGGCCCACAAGCTGTAACTATATCAAGATCTGTCCCGCTTGATAATACCAATAGTTTCCCGGCGGTAAAAGGCGCCGTAGTAACGCTTACAGATTATAACGGCACAAACTATACGCTAATAGAGCGCAGCCCTGGCTATTATTACTCCAGCTCTTTTTTGGGCCGATATAATGAAAAATATAGCGTAAAAGTACAGCTTGATGGCAAAACTTATACAGCGTCATCAACCATGCCTGCAAAAGTTACTATTGATTCTGTTGCACTTTCGATAGAGCATTTTGCGTCTACTACTACCAAAACTATAATTATTTTTTACCAGGATCCGCCTGCTGTAAGCAATCAATACCGGTTTATTTTATCAATAAACGGCATACAAGTAAAACAGGTATTTGCCCGTAATGACCAGTTTAATAACGGCCGCTTTGTACAGCAGCTACTCTTCCAGGATAATATACCACTTAAAAGCGGTGACAGGGTAGATATTGAAATGCAATGTATTGACGCGCCAATGTATACGTACTGGTATACATTTAGCCAGCAAAAGGCAAATGGCTTTAACTCTACTACGCCAACAAACCCACCAAATAATTTCAATACCGATAATGTGCTAGGCTACTTTAGCGCGCATACTACCCAGCATAAAAATATTATAATTCCGTAAAAATTTTTGGTGGATTTAATTTGCCGTATTGGGACTTGACTGTGCAACTAAAAAGTTTTTTAAGGCAACCAATTTATCTGTATTGATCAGATCTACGCCGCAGCTTAATATTTCTTTCCAAACAACTTTATTATCAGGCGATGCCCATAGCCTTACCTGCTCGCCATTTTTATGAGCGATGGATACATAGTCGCATAAACGTTGTTTTTCACGCTCTGATATATTGCCGTTACCTTTCCACTTTAACAGCTTTGAATATTTGCAGCTGGCCATTCTTGATACGTTGGCTACGGTATCCCGTTCAACTTTACGCAGATCCTCGTCAATAAATGCAAGACGATTCTTTTCCTTCCTGACAATATCATAAGGCTTATTGCCCGATAGTACTATGGTAACTGCCCGCATAGAAACCTTACCGGTATCATAGCTTGACAATATCGGTCTATATTTTTCAAGCAATGTTTTTAGCTCGGCATAAGTTTTTTTGGCATCGGTTTTAATATCTATCATTAAAGTAACCGATTGGTCATTCCCTGCATATACACGGCCATTATTTTTAGCAGCCTGCGCGGCTAATGGTGCCAGGTATAGATTCTCCAATGTGCGTTTACCTTTAAAATAAGGGTTAATGTGTGCAACAACCAATTTGCCGCCATGTAAAAAAACATCAGCTTCAATATGGGTATAGCCATTGGTTTCGGCATCCAACAAGGGGCGTTTATGCCGATAGTCATTATGGGCAAACGCGTTGGCGAGGGTAATACTTTGCGCTTTTACAGCAAGCGGAAGTACAAAAAGCAAACAAACAATAAGTGCTTTTTGTAGTGGGGTATTTGTTTGGGGTATTAACATTTATAATTGTATCATTCTTGTTACTATTTATAAATGTATGACTATACTATGACAATAAAAAACATTTCTGAAAATTTAATCTTATTCTAATCTCAATTTAACCTGTTAACAGTCAATCGAATTTAAATACATGTATATATATGTAGCTATGTTAACCTAAAGGCACAAAAAAGCCTTTCCAAAAAATGAAAAGGCTCTCCAATTAACTATATAGATATTAAAAAAAAACTATTCTGTTTCAACTACCAGTTTATCGCCGCTAACTTCGTCTTTAATTTTGCCTTCCAGCTCGTCCATCAACTCGGGGTTATCCAATATTAATTGTTTAACCGCGTCACGGCCCTGGCCAAGACGGGTATCGCCATAGCTAAACCATGAACCTGCTTTTTTAATGATGTTATGCTCGACACCCAGGTCAATGATCTCGCCTGCTTTTGATATGCCCTCGCCAAACATAATGTCGAACTCGGCAATACGGAACGGCGGCGCTACTTTATTTTTTACAATTTTTACCTTAACGCGATTACCAGATACTTCATCGCTATCCTTAATTTGTGAGATCCGGCGCACATCTAAACGTACCGAAGCGTAGAACTTTAAAGCGTTACCGCCGGTAGTAGTTTCGGGGTTACCAAACATAACACCAATTTTATCGCGCAGCTGGTTAATAAATATACAGCAGCATCCTGTTTTGCTGATGGTACCGGTTAGCTTACGCAAAGCCTGCGACATTAAACGAGCGTGCAGACCCATTTTCGAGTCGCCCATTTCGCCTTCTATCTCTGCCTTAGGTACCAATGCGGCAACCGAGTCGATAACTAAAATATCAATAGCGCCTGAGCGGATAAGGTTATCGGCAATCTCTAGAGCTTGCTCGCCATTATCCGGTTGTGATATTAAAAGATTCTCTACATCTACACCTAACTTTTTAGCATAGAAACGATCAAATGCATGTTCCGCATCAATAAATGCAGCAATGCCGCCTTTCTTTTGTGCTTCGGCAATGGCATGGATAGCCAATGTTGTTTTACCTGACGACTCCGGCCCGTATATTTCAATAACCCTACCTTTAGGTAAACCGCCAACGCCTAAAGCGATGTCTAGACCTATTGATCCGGTTGATATAACTTCTATAGGTTCAATTACAGAATCGCCCAACTTCATGATGGTGCCTTTTCCGTATGATTTTTCCAGCTTATCTAACGTAAGCTGTAGTGCCTTTAATTTTTCTGCGTTGCTCATCTTTTAATAATATCTTTAGCAAATATAATAGTTATTTTTAATAATACTAATTTTTTTAGTAATTATTTACATCCGTAGAGAGGCAATGCATTGCCTCTCTACCAGCGTATATTGTTTACGTAAACTTACTTAACCCGCAAATACCAATCAAATATTCTTATCCACACTTCGTTTCTTCAACTCCTTACTAATCGTATCTAACGATCTCTTGCGTTTAGCGTCCTTAATTTTTTTTAGCTTTTGGGCCTCGGCTTTTATTAGGGCGGTTTCGGTATGGGCGCGTTCATAATAGCGGCAAAACCACGTAAGCGGACATATATCGCACTTTGGGCTACGGGCCACGCAGATGTACCTGCCATGCAATATTAACCAGTGGTGTGCTATAGCAAGGGTTTCTGTAGGTAGGTATTTTACCAATTGTTTTTCAACAGCTAAAGGCGTTTTGGCATTGGTAGTAAGCCCTATCCTATCGGCAACTCTAAATACGTGGGTATCTACCGCAATAGCGGGTGCATCATAAACTACTGATGCAATAACATTGGCGGTTTTACGGCCTACGCCGGGCAGCTTTTGCAATTGGTCAATATCAGACGGAACCACGCCACCAAATACACCCACCAGCATCTGCGCCATGCCTACCAAATGTTTGGCTTTATTGTTTGGATAACTTACACTGCGGATATAAGTAAAAACCTCGTCAGCGTTTGAAGCCGCTAAACTATCCGCATCCGGGAAACGGGCAAACAGCGCCGGTGTAACCTGGTTAATGCGCTTATCGGTACATTGTGCCGACAGGATAACAGCCACCAGCAACTGGTACGGATTGGTATAATGCAGTTCGGTTTCGGCCTCGGGCTGGTTCTTAGAAAAATAGTCAACAAAATGGCGGTAGCGTTCTGATCTGAGCATGGAGGCGTAGTTTTTAGTCTAAAATCAAAAGTAATAAAAAGCCCCGAGTAAAAGTTTTTACTCGGGGCTCAAGGCTTTTCGACTAACAAAAACTACCTGTGACTTTTTGAATAATCCAGTATGTAGTGAATAGTTTGAAGTTTTGGTTTCTTTTGTAAAAGTTCCAGATTTGGGCGTAACGAATGATAGAACATCAGTTCATCGCCTTCCAGATTTTCTTTTACATTTTCTTTCATCACTTCGTTTTGGTTAGTGAGCTCATTTAAAGTAAAGGTTTCACCCATA
>DHIR01000274.1:7150-16947 GCA_002403905.1 Mucilaginibacter sp. UBA4741 | reverse complement strand
ACCGGCATTTGCAGGTCCATTAAAATAATATCGAAATTACCGTATTGTACCAACTCAACCGCGCGTTCGCCATTTTCGGCAATAGACGGTACAATGTTCCATTTGGATAGCAGCTTCTTCATCAGCATCACGTTCACCGGGTTATCTTCGGCAATAAGCATGCGGATAGCGCTTAGTGTCTCGCCATTTTCTGTAACCTGTTGTGGTTGGTTTGTTGAAAGTTCAAATAACTCAGTTGATACCGGGAACTCCATATTAAATGAAAACTTAGACCCTACACCCGGCTGGCTTGTTACTTTAACTTTTAGGCCCTGCAACTCTAACAAACGTTTAACAATGGCCAAACCTAAACCCGTACCACCATATTGGCGGGTTGTACTTAATGATTCCTGTATAAATGGCTCGAAAATAATATCCAGGCGATCTTTCTCAATACCTATACCGGTATCCTTTATCGAAAAATTAACGGTTACACGGTTATGCCTGTCTTCAATACACGTTGCTTTAACTGATATATTACCTTGCGCGGTAAATTTAATGGCATTACTAACCAGGTTAAAAACTATCTGGGTTATGCGGGTAGTATCACCAAATAATACTTTTTTGTTTAATGCACTATCAACATCTAACTTAAACAACACTCCTTTTGTCTGGGCAGCCATCATTTGCCCGCCGCAGATATTTTGCATCAATTCAACCAGGTTGAATTTGGTATTTTCAAAAACCAGTTTGCCCGACTCTATTTTGTTAAAGTCGAGTACATCATTAACAATAGATAATAAATTACCTGCCGAAAACTTCAACACTTCCAGGTTTTCATGTTGATCTGACCGCGGGTTACCGGTTATTAATAAATTACTCATCCCGATAATGGCATTCAGCGGTGTCCTGATCTCATGCGACATGGTAGACAAGAACTCTGATTTAGCTTCGGATGATTTTTGGGCCTTTTCCATAGCCGATCCAAACTTGGATGTTAAACCGCTTTGTTTATCACTGGTTTCTTTAAGCTGTGTTATAGTCTTGATAAAGGCATTGTAGAAATGGCTATGTATAAATGCTATCAGGATAAAACACGCAACAATTGCTATAATGGTGGTAGTTTCATTTACCTTCTCCGGCTTAAACGGAGGCACATAGTTGTTACTGTATTGAAGTAACGCAAGTGTTAACACCGGCACTATATTAAGCAACGAATATATCAATCCTGCTTTTTGCCCCAGCATATAAAAGCCGAACAGCATTATCATTATAATAACCTCAACTGTAACTACGTCAACATTTTGGATGGCAATAAAAACATCAATGATGTTAGTTATGGTTGCAACAATCAAGATCAAATGCGCAAGAAGCAGCCACCGCGGCTTGTAGGTAAGAAATTTAAAAAGGACCGCCGAAGCTAGAAACATTATACCTGTAGTAATACTCAGGATAATATGACGTTGGTATAAAACATCAGCCAGGATCACAAACAGGGTGAAAAATGCTAATGCCAGGCCATAATACAATAAACGCAAACGGGCATTGTCAAGAATAGATAAGTCATCCGACAGAATCCTCTTTATCGAAAAGTTAAAAAAACTTACATTCTTGTTCATAGACAATTACTCAGCTTTGCTGCTATAACTATGGATTTATAAATTCAAGAGACAACTCACTACATTAGTACAATTAGTCTGCCAATCCTGATAATCCCTCGTCTATGATCTTTATTTTCGCTTCTGCATCGGCTTTCTTTTTCTGCTCAGCCTCAATTACTTCGGGCTTGGCATTACTCATAAATCGCTCGTTAGTTAACTTTGAATTAACCGATTTTAAAAACCCAATTAAATAGTCTTTTTCTTTTTGCAGCCTATCATTTTCGACCCCCACATCAATATTCTCGTTCAAAGGCACAAAAAATTCGTCAGTTGATACTAAAAAGCCACTTGCGCCGGTAACTTTATCACTTACAAAATTTAACTCGCTTAGGTTGGCCAACTTACTTAATATTGCTTTATAAGCTAAATATTCTATCCCCGAGTTTTCCTTTATCGAAAGTATCAAACTCTCTTTAGGCGACATTTGTTTGCTGGCGCGAATATTTCTTACTTGCGTAATAATCTGTTTAACATTCTCGACATCAACCAACAAGCGTGTATTAATTTCCCCATTAACAGGCAATTGGGCAACAATACAGCAATCCAGAATACCCCGTTCCCCAAATAATTCGTCATGCCATAATTCTTCAGTTATAAAAGGCATGAACGGGTGCAATATTTTTAATATATTTTCGAAGAAGGCTATTGTTCTGTTATAAGTTTCTTTATCTATTGGTTGCAGGTAAACCGGCTTTATCATTTCAAGATACCAGGCGCAGAAATCATCCCATACTAGTTTGTACGTCACCATCAAAGCTTCTGATAGTCGGTATTGCCCAAAGTTATCTTCAATCTCAATCAATGCCTGGTTAAAGCGGCTATCGAACCAATCAATAGCAACCTGGTTAGGGTTTGGCAAACTGTTATCAACTTCCCAACCTTTAACTAAACGGAACGCGTTCCAAACTTTATTGTAAAAGTTACGGCCCTGCTCGCAATAGCTGTCATCAAACATCAGGTCATTACCGGCTGGCGAGCATAAAAGCATCCCTACCCTAACACCATCGGCACCAAATTTCTCTATCAGGTCCAAAGGATCTGGCGAGTTACCAAGTGATTTGGACATTTTCCTGCCCTGCTTATCTCGAACGATACCGGTCAGGTAAACATTTTTAAACGGTATCTCGCCCCTAAACTCGTGCCCGGCCATTATCATACGCGCTACCCAAAAGAATAATATCTCGGGCGCGGTAACCAGATCATTGGTTGGGTAATAGTAATTGATATCGGCATTGTTTGGGTCCTTAAATCCATCAAAAACAGATATCGGCCATAACCATGATGAGAACCAGGTATCAAGGACGTCTTCGTCTTGTACCAAATCCTCAGATTTGAGATTTGAGATTTGAGATTTGAGATTTTTTGCCTCTTCAAATGCTTCTTCTCTTGTTTTAGCAATGATATATTCGCCATTTGGCAGGTACCATGCCGGTATTTGTTGCCCCCACCAAAGCTGCCTGCTAATGTTCCAATCCCTCACATTTTCCATCCAGTGGCGGTAGGTATTGATAAATTTTTCGGGGATCAGCTTAATATCGCCATTCAATACATAATCCAGTGCGGGTTTAGCCATCTCATCCATCTTGCAAAACCATTGCATAGATAGTTTGGGCTCTATAACCGCGTTGGTACGTTCGCTGAAACCCACCTGCGATTTATATTCTTCTACTTTATCCAATGCGCCGGATTCTTCCAGCATTTCCGCAATTTTTTTGCGTGCTGCAAATCGGTCCTCGCCTACTAATATTTGCGCTTTTTCGTTAAGGGTACCATCATCATTTAAAATATCAATAACGGGCAGATTATGTTTTTGGCCCAATTCATAATCATTCAGATCATGTGCCGGTGTAACTTTTAAACAGCCGGTACCAAAATCCATGGTAACATAATCATCCAGTATAACCGGTATTTCGCGGTTAATTAATGGGATGAAAACTTTTTTGCCATGCAGATGTATATATCGCTCGTCATTGGGGTTGATACAGATCGCCGCATCCGCCATAATAGTTTCGGGCCGTGTAGTAGCAATGGTTAAGTAGCGAGCGGTAAGTGGTGAGTGATGTGTAGCAACACTTTCACTCATCATTGACAACTCATCAAGTACTACTTGATATTTTATATAATAAAGTTTTTGATTAACTTCTTTACGGATAACCTCTTCGTCACTTACCGCGGTTTTTCCTTGTGGGTCCCAGTTAACCATGCGGATGCCACGGTATATCAAACCTTTTTTATACAGGTGTATAAACGTATCTATTACCGCTTCTGATAAATTATCGTCCATGGTAAACTTGGTACGTTCCCAATCGCATGAAGCCCCTAGTTTTTTAAGCTGATCTAGTATGATACCGCCGTATTTTTCTTTCCATTCCCATGCGTAATCTAAAAACTCGGGGCGGGTAAGGTCTTTTTTGCTGATGCCGCGCTCTTTAAGCATGGCAACTACTTTAGCTTCGGTAGCTATACTGGCATGGTCTGTACCAGGTACCCAGCAGGCATTTTTGCCTTTCATACGAGCACGGCGTATCAGTACGTCTTGTATAGTATTGTTTAACATGTGCCCCATGTGCAGCACCCCGGTAACATTGGGTGGGGGTATTACAATGGTATAAGGTTCGCGGTCATCAGGTACCGATCTGAAAAAGTTGTTCTCTAACCAGTAATTGTACCATTTTTCTTCTGCTTCTTTAGGCAAATATGTTTTAGCAATACTCATAAGGGTACAAAAATAGCGTTTTGGATTAAAAGTTTATGGATTGATTGGTGTTAATGCGAAGTGGGGAGTTAGCCTCACCCTAAACGGCGTAGCCTTAAAGAATACCTTAAAGAATAATTAAACTGAATAATCCCTCTCCTTTGGAGAGGGACTTCTTAACTAAACGCATAATCGTGTCACCATCCTTACACCTTTTTCTTCGTATCTTACATACCAAATTTTAGTTCTTTGTCATATTGATCTGTCCAAAAAACTTGCAATTACTATTAGTACAAATATCGCCTTCTTGAAATTTATTTTTACTTAAATTATTGTGATACAATTATTTAAGTAAAATACTTACTACCAGTATAAACACCAATACCTGAAAAACACCATAAATTACTACCGGTAAAAGCAGTGATACCCGAAAAACGATATAATTTACTACCGGTAAAAGCGTGAATACCCAAAAAATGGCAAATTTTACTACCGGTTAAAACATCGACATTGGTCCAAAGGACTCCTTCGGAGTGTGAAAAAATTTCGCTGTAGGGCAGAATGGCAATCACCGTCAAAATTTCTCCGGTTCAATTATTTAACATATACTTAAATTCATTATTATTGCACTAATAACTGACTCAATTATTACCATGAAAATAAAACTTAGCCGTTTAATTATGGGGGGTGCTATATGCATTACCGCCAGCGCTTTTGTTATAGATAACATTAAGCCAAAACCACCAGTAAAATTTATTAATCCGGCAAATATGGACAAGTCTGTAAAGCCCGGTGACGATTTTTATGAATACGCAAATGGAGCGTGGATTAAAAAACATCCTATTCCCGCAAAAGAAACCCGTTGGGGAGCTGCTAATATTTTAATACAACAAAATACCGACCACATAATAGGCATACTTAAAGACGCCAGCAAAACAGCCGGGCAGCCAAAAGGGAGCGTAAAACAACGCGTTGGTGATATGTATGCCAGCGGGATGGATAGCATAGCTATTGAAAAACGCGGATATGACCCAATAAAGGCGGATATGGATCGTATTGCTCGTATCAAAACTACAGACGATGTGGTAGCTGAGGTAACTTACGAACGATCGCACGCTCTTACGAGCCCTTTATTTGCATTTAGTGTAGGCCCTGACTCCAAACATCCAAACGTAAACATTGCAAGCTTTCACCAGGGTGGTACCACATTGCCAGATCGTGATTATTATTTAAAAGATGACGCCCGGACTATTAAAATTCAAAATGCTTACAAGCAGTATATTGTTAACTTATTTTCATTAACTGGTACAGAGACAAAACAGGCAGTTAAAAATGCCGATATCATTTTCGGCATCGAAACTAAATTAGCAAAAGCCCAATTAAGCCGTACCGAGCTACGCGACCCTAACAGAAGCTATCATAAGTTTGCAGTTATTGATTTTCAAAAAACAACCCCACACTTTAAATGGGTTAAGTTAATGGTTGATATGAAAGCGCCGGGACAAGACAGTGTTATTGTTGGCCAGCCCGACTTTTTTAAAACAGCAGATTACCTGGTTGGCTCAACCACAGTTGACGACTTGAAGATTTACTTATCATGGGGAATATTAAAAGGCTCGGCCGGGGCACTAAGCTCGCCATTTGTTAGGGCATCATTTGATTTTAGCAGCGTATTGAGCGGGCAAAAAGTACAAACACCGCGCAACGAGCGTATGTCGGGGTTAATTGATGTAAGCATGGGTGACCTATTGGGCCAGCTTTATGCTGCGAAATATTTTAAACCCGCTGCCAAAACTTATATGATTAACCTGGTAAATAACCTTAAAAGTGTTTTAGACGACCGCATAAAACGGCTTGATTGGATGAGTGACGAGACCAAAGCAAAAGCGCTGAAAAAGCTAGCCGCATTTAGCGTAAAAATTGGCTATGCCGATAAGTGGGAAGAGTACAAAGGCCTGGTTATAGAACGTAATGATTATTTTGGGAACCTAAAACGCATTGGCCAATTGCGATATAATTTTAACGTTAGTCAACTAGGGAAACCCGTTGATAAAAAACGCTTTAACATGACCCCGCCTACAGTAAACGCTAACTACAGCCCTACTAAAAACGAAATCACTTTCCCGGCAGGTATTTTACAGTCGCCATTCTTTGAGTTTAATGCAGATGATGCTGTAAACTATGGTGCAATTGGCTCGGTAATAGGCCATGAAATGACCCACGGTTTTGATGACCAAGGCCGTCAATATGATGCAGATGGTTCATTGCATGACTGGTGGACAAAAGCCGATGCTGATAAATTTAAATCGCGTGCGGATAAAGTTGTTGAGCAATTTAACGGCTATACAGTAAATGATACCATCCACGTAAATGGCCGCTTAACTTTAGGCGAAAACCTTGCCGATCTGGGTGGTGTAAATGTGGCTTACGAAGCATTTAAGAAAACTAAACAAGGAAAATCTAACGTGAAAATTGACGGTTTTACACCAGATCAACGTTTCTTCCTTTCGTTCGCACAAGTTTGGAGAGGATCGTCCCGCCCGGAAACTGCAGCGCAGATGGTAGTGGTTGACCCGCATTCTCCCGCTCAATACCGTGCTTTTGCAGCATTAACCAATATAGATGCCTGGTACAAAGCATTTAATGTACAACCCGGCGATAAATTATATAAAAAACCAGAGGATAGAATTAAGGTTTGGTAAAAGCCTCACCTCAAACCCTCTCCAAAGGAGAGGGGCTTTAAAAAGCCCGTTTGATAGTTATTAGACGGGCTTTTTACACAAGTGTTTAGGTGTGTCTCGTCCAGATATGCTTAGCCATCTGCCCTTAAATAATTATCTTTACATCCAATGATCATACATCAATTTTACGATACGGGTTTGGCCCATGCATCCTACGCGATAATACGGGATGGAAAGATGATATTGATCGATCCGGCGCGCGACCCGCAACCTTATTATGATTTTGCGTTATTGCATGAGGCTGATATTACAGGCGTAATTGAAACGCATCCGCATGCTGATTTTGTGAGTTCGCATTTAGAGATACACCAAACAACCGGCGCTATAATTTATAACAGCAAACTAGTGGGCGCCGCCTATCCGCACGAAAATTTTGATGATGGCGATACAATCCATTTAGCTGATATCAAATTAAAAGCCATTAACACGCCGGGCCATTCGCCTGATTCTATTTGCATTTTATTGCAGGATGAAGACGGGATTGATAAAGCCATATTTACTGGCGATACTTTATTTGTCGGTGACGTTGGCCGACCCGATTTGAGGGAAAATGCAGGCAACATTACCGCAAAGAAAGAAGAACTGGCAAGGCAACTATACCATTCGCTGCGCGAAAAGATAATGACCCTGCCCCATCCTATTACGGTTTATCCGGCACATGGGCCAGGATCGCTTTGTGGCAAGACAACCAGCCCTGATCTGTATACGACAATAGGCCGCGAATTAAAAGAAAACTATGCGCTGCAACCAATGACCGAACAAGATTTTGTTCAGCTAATCACAAACGATCAACCATTTGTACCACACTATTTTGGTTTTGATGTTGATTTGAATAAAAAAGGCGCATCTGCATTTAAGGAAAGCATTGATGCTATTATTAGGACCAATGTTGTTATTGAACAAAATGCTATAGTAATTGATACCCGCCTTAAAGAAGAATTTAGAAAAGGACATTTAAAAGGCGCTATTAACTTACAGGATGGCGAGAAGTTTGAAACCTGGCTAGGCTCCATACTACAGCCTAACGAACAATTTTATTTACTTGCCGCTACAGATGAGGCACTTGATACCGTAATAAATAAAGCCGCCAAAATTGGTTACGAGCAAAATATTAAAGCGGCAATAGCAACGCCGCGTAACGCTACACTACAATCGACAAATATTGACCGGGATGATTTTAAATCCTCGCCAGAACGATATACGATAGTTGATGTACGCAATTGGAGTGAAATTAACGAGGGAAAAATATTCAATCATGCCTTACCTATCCCCCTTCCTGAGTTAAGAGATCGTTTAACCGAAATACCTGTCGATAAACCAATTGTCGTGCATTGCGCGGCAGGTTATCGCTCGGCGGCAGCTACCAGTATTATCGCGGGTAAAATAACATCCGTACCGGTTTATGATTTAAGCGAGGCGATAGTTGAGATCATGGCTAACGGTTCAAACGCTATGAACTCTCAACCATGAACAATGAACTTACAATAGTACAAACCGCCGACGGCTCTAATACCATTTATAACCCGCAGGTGGGCGAAAATTATCATTCACGCCACGGTGCTTTGCAGGAAAGTCAGCATGTGTTCTTACAATCGGGCTTGCACTATTTTTTAGAAACAAACCCTACCCAACAAGTATCCATATTAGAAGTTGGCTTTGGCACCGGCCTTAACTTTTTACTAACCGCGGGTTTTTGCATCGGCCAAAAAATAAATTTAGAATATACAGGTATTGAAGCCTATCCGCTAAGCCATGAAATGATAAGCGATACCGGGTATGAGCAATATACATCGCCAGAAATATGGGGAGAATTTATTGCTAATTATCCCTCTGCCCTACGTTCATCAACAAAATTAAACCCGTACTGCCAACTGCAAATTGCCAAGTGTCCACTGCTTAACTTTCAATCAGAAACACAATTTGACGTTATTTATTTTGACGCCTTTGCCGCGATATATCAACCCGAAATGTGGAATGAGGAAGCCATTAGCCATACCGTTAAATTCTTAAAACCCGGCGGTGTTTTTGTAACCTATGCAATAACGGGTAACCTAAAACGCATGTTAAAGGGCCTGGGCCTGCAAATACAAAAAATACCCGGCGCAGCAGGCAAACGCGAAATGCTGAGAGCGGTTAGGTAGATGTGCAAATATGTAGATGCGTGGATGTGCAGATGCCTGTCAAATCTATAAATTGCCTATCCTCCCATTAAAAAAATCTGCACATTTGCATATTAGCACATTTGCACATCTAAAAACATGGCATTAACTCCTCCTATATCTGCATCAAATCCCGCATCAGCATTTGAACGTCTGCTTACCATTATGGACGACCTGCGCTTAAATTGCCCATGGGATAAAAAACAAACGCTTGAAAGCCTTAGGCACCTTACTATTGAGGAAGTTTATGAGCTATCAGACGCTATTTTGAGTGCCGATATGCCCGAATTAAAAAAGGAGTTAGGCGACGTTATGTTGCATTTGGTTTTTTATGCACGAATAGCATCCGAAGGCAACCATTTTAATATTACGGACGTACTTAACAGTATATGCGATAAGTTAATTAACCGCCACCCGCACATTTATAGCGATGTGGAGGTTAATAACGAGGAAGATGTAAAACGCAATTGGGAGCAGATAAAGCTAAAAGAAGGCAACAAATCTGTTTTAGGTGGTGTACCATCATCATTACCTGCTTTGGTAAAAGCATCGCGTATACAGG